>CAYZDH010000074.1:0-5677 GCA_964477025.1 uncultured Rhodospirillaceae bacterium
GGCGTCTGGCAACGCATCAAAAGCGGCATACATATTGGCAAAAAGCGTGTGACCACCACTGCTCGGCAGCTCAATAGCAAACAACATGGTATAATTATAAGGGTGCTCATCATATGCGCCGTCTGTGTGAAACATCATTTCACCATCAGGCAAAGAGCCTATCGGTATGCCATTTTCACGGAAATTACTGACCAACATAATTGACTTATCAGCTACGTTCTTCTCGGCCCTGTCTTTATAGCGTTCACGTTTTGGAATCTCCCCCCATCTCCGGGCAAATCGAATTTGTTCTTCCTGGGTAAAGTCCTGACCTAGGATAACCAATACCTGGTGGTCAAGCTTTTCAATATACATGGTCCCCATCCTCCATACCTATCATGCATCTTTCACATGCGCGGCCTGAGGTCGCAAACCTTGGACTGTAGTGCGCCGCAGCAAACGTCTTTCTCCGCCCGGAAAATCTGTCCTTGCATGATTGAGGCAACGATTATCCCAAACCACGAAATCGCCTGGAGACCAGACATGCTCGTAAACTAAGTCTTCGTTCTCTACGTGGTCTAGTAATTGGTCGAGTATGTCATTGCCCTCGTCTTCCGGTAAGCCGCTAAGGCCCCGCGTCAATAACCGACTAACATATAGTACAGGTCGTTTAGTTTCTTCATGTGCCGTAAAAACCGGGTGTGTCCAATTGTCGGCCACCCGTTCTATCCCTAGCGCCTGGAGAATTTCCGACGTGACGTGACGGCCCGCGTAGTATCCATGTTGTGCTTTGACATTCGACAGAAGCCCTTTCAATTCGGCAGGCAAAGTTTGAAATGCTTTGTAAAGGTTTGCAAACAAAGTATTACCGCCTACCGATGGCACTTCTAAAGCATAGAGCATAGTGTAACGGTAGGGGTGTTCGTCATACTGACCATCGGAATGAAACATCATGTCCCCATCAGGCAGCGAGCCGATGGCTTCACCATTCTCGCGGATGTTGCTGATCAGCATAATGGACTCATGTGAGCGGCGGCTTTCCTCGCGGCGCCCAGCGTATCGCTTTCGTAAAGGCATATCGCCCCAATATTTGGTAAAGCGAATCTGGTCTTCCTCTGTCATTTTGGTGTCAGGAAAAACTAGCACCTGATAATCCAGCCAAGCCCGATGAACTGCAGAATATGTATCAGCATCAAGCGCAGTGCCGAGGTTAACACCGGTAATGCGTGCGCCGCAGGGCGCATCGATAGGTTCTACGCGAACTTTCATACTCGAAACTATAGGCGAATTCGCTAAGTTTTTCAAAGATGATGTCATCTGCTTGCCTGTGACACGGCTGATAAATAGGATAAGGGAATAAATGGGTAAACCAATGCGAACGGGGGCTTCAGAACAATGACAGTAGATAGACCAAACCGTAATGCGATCCTTATCTTGGGGCCTGACGAGATCAAAGGGCTAATAAATATGGAAGAGGCGGTTGCCGCCATTGCACAGGGCTACAAAGAAGCCGATGAGTTTCCAATTGGGAACGCCCCTCGGCGGAGAGTTCATTCTCCAGATGGTGTACGCGTTTCCAATTTTCCGGGTGGCATCCCCGGGCTTGGGGTTATCGGTTCACTGACCCGCGGCGAAATGGTTAGTCATGAAGGGAGTAATCAGTCATACCCCTATAGGGAACACCCAGTCTATCTGCTATGGAATTCTGAGACCGCAAAGCTCGATGGCATGATGATGGGTGAGATCTTCGATGAACGCACGGGTTTCACTAGTATAATGGCGTTTCGTACAGGCGCCACCACGGGTGTCGGTGTTGACGCCTTGGCCCGGAAAGATGCGAAAGTGTTCGGCCTGTTTGGTTCAGGCGGTCAAGCGGTAAATAAAATTCTTGCTATCGACGCCGTCCGTGATATCGAAAAGGTAAAGGTTTACAGCCGCAATCTAGAAAACCGAGTAGCTTTTTGCGATCAGATGGCGCCGATGATTAACAAAGAAGTGGTCCCCGTCGACACGCCAGAAGAAGTCATTAAAGACTCTGATGTTGTTATCTCGGCAACAGACTCCAACGTGCCAGTGTTTGACGGTTCATTGCTTGAGCCTGGCCAGCATGTAGTGACAGTTGTTGGATCTAATAGTGCGCTGGTCGAGGGGGGCTGGTTAAAAAGTGGCCGTCGCGAAAACGATGACGAGACCGTGCGCCGCTCCGGCGTCATTGCCGTCAATCATCTTGAATCCGTCACAATGGAAAAGCAAGCAGGGCTATACGACCCTATCCAGCAGGGGATAATCACTGAAGATGATATCCACTCACTAGGGTCAATTCTTACCGGCGCGCATCCCGGCCGAACATCAGATGAGCAGATCACCTATCACTTTAACAATAACGGTACAGCTGCCGCTGATATGGCCCTCGCCAAAATCGTCTTTGACCGAGCCAAGGAGCGGGGACGTGGTAACGAGATGGATATCCCAATTCCCGGCACTCAATAAATTAAAGAATTATTAAACAGTGCCTCCCGCTGTTGGACAGGGGAGCACGACAGATACTTAAATCTTTTTAAGAACTGAACAATATGCAGCTAATTATTAGTGATGGGTTTATGCAGCTTGTACTCCAATGATATAAACCCTGCACCGCTAAAAGTCTTTTCCTTGAGTGCTCTCGTAAATGTTTGAGTGGCTTCCATCCGGGATAACCCCCTTTGAAAATCTAACTGTGGGGGCAATCTTGTTGGTGGCACTCGCCCATTGCGGTGGGTGTTTTATTCGGGGCGCTTTTGGCTTTGGGTCAAACATGCCCATTATCGTGGCCACGACATTTATTATTGGCCCACATCACGCGATCTTGCTGGCTTTAATGACCACTATAATTGCGCAGGCACATCTCCTGCCTTCGGGTTTCAGAACAGCAGACTGGAAAATCACCAAGTCACTTATTCTCGGTATGATAGTGGGCACACTCTTCGGCACCTGGGTCTTTACAAGACTTTCAGGTATGGCTCTCGAAATTATCCTCGGTACACTGATTGTCTTCATAATATTGATGGATACTTTTAAGCTAGTCGAAAAACTTATCGTTAACCTGGACCTCCGATCCCGCATTATCACGACCGGTTTCTCTTTTGTCGGAGGAACGATGGGCGGCCTAAGCGGTGCCGGAGCGTTTTATTTTTTAGTCGTCTATCTAAAACATGCCTGTCGAAGCCCAGAATCATTGAGAGGTACTAACGTTATGCTTTCCTCTATAACCATGTTTATGAGAGCTTCTGCCCTTGCGACGGCGGGCCTAATAACACCAACCCTTATTACAGAAGGCCTTTTCCTCGGACTTCCTATTCTATTGTCGACTTGGCTAGGGGCGCACGCTTTCAAGCTTACAAGCAATCAACGCTTCTTTTTTTTCTTACAGCTTTTACTGTTAGCTGGTGCGGCTGCCCTTGTTCTCAAAGGAGTAAGCCAAATATTCGGTTCCTAATGGGGGGAAGACTTAGCAGACTGAATAGCCTCCCAGACCCTTATCGGGGTTGCCGGCATTATAATATCGCGCACTCCGAGGGGCCTTAAGGCATCAATGATTGCGTTAATTAGCGCAGCGGGCGCTGGGGTCGTCCCGCCTTCACCGCCACCTTTCACACCGAGCGGGTTACCTTTAGTTGGTGCATTGTTGACAGTCTCAGCGTTAAAGAATGGCAGGTCATCAGCACGGGGGACACAATAGTCTAAGAACGACCCACCAAACAATTGACCACTCTCATCGTCATAGGCGATGTCTTCCAGTAACGCCTGTCCGACCCCCTGCGCAATGCCCCCATGCGTCTGACCCTCGACTATCATAGGATTTATTACTCGTCCTACATCGTCAATTGCCGACCAGTTACAGATCAGTACCACCCCGGTTTCTGGGTCTATCTCAACCTCAGCCACCGCACAGCCAGTTGGATAGGCGGGGATGCGGCCATGAAATCTTTCATTCGCTATCAGTGGCGTCCCCATCTCTTCTGCTATCTTAGACAGCTCGAGAAAGCTAATTTTGTGATCCGTTCCGGCAACGAAAAAGAAACCGTCACGATAATCAATATCACTGATCTCAACCTCTAGAATATCAACTGCCTGATTTTTCCCTTGCCGGATGATATTGTCACATCCTTGGACCATTAACGCCCCTGCAATTCTCATCGAGCGGTTGGAATGGGTCCCACCGCCGTCCGGCAGGAGGTCGGTATCGCCAAAAACTATCTCCACTCTATCAAAGTCAACAGATAGTTTCTCCGCAATAACTTGAGCGAAGCTGGTTTCGTGGCCTTGCCCATGGCTCTGAGTTCCCACCCCAACCCTCACAGTACCAGCGCGGTTAATCGTAATTTCACAGTTTTCACCGGGAAACCCCACCGGGGTTTCGACATAGTTAGAAATACCGATACCACGCAACAAGCCTTGCTCGCTTGATAAATCTTTTCGTTTTGCAAAGCCCTGCCAGTCTGCCAGCGTCAGCGAAGCCTCCATGTTTTCTACAAAGGCACCGCATTCATAGGTCAGTTCCACTGGGTTAAGGTAGGGCAACTTACTTTGTGGGATAAGATTTTGGCGCCGTAGCTCAATGCGGTCTAAACCGGTAACCACAGATGCTTCATCTATGAGCCGCTCGATATTGAACATCGCTTCCGGCCTCCCGGCGCCGCGGTATGGACCAGTTGAAGCTGTATTGGTTAATACACCCCGCACACGGACGTGAGCAGCTGCGATGTCATAAATGCTGGTCACCAAGCGGGCACCATTTGCTAACGGCACAAACGACATTGTATGCGCGCCCACGTTCCCAATATGGTCAACTCGTATTGCAAGGAACTTGCCGTCCCCATCGAGCGCAAGCTCCGCCCTAGTTGCTAAATCGCGGGCCTGCATATCACTCATAAACGCCTCTGAACGCGTTGAGATCCATTTGACCGGCCGCCTAACGCGCTTTGCTCCCCAAACTACCAACACCAGCTCAGGAAAAAGCCAGTTCCGCATTCCAAAACCACCACCAACATCCTCACAGACAACACGAACCTGGCCTGGGCTGCATCCAAGCAGTGCCACCAGTGGGTCTTTAATCCGGTGTGACCCCTGACTGCCAGCAATCAGCGTATAATGATCTCGTCTAGCATCATAAATTCCGATCGCACCACGTGGCTCCATCGAGACCGCTGTTACCCTATTATTTTGGAGATCAAGTTTTATTATGTGTTTAGCCATTGCGAATGCTGCCTCAACGGCATCACCATCCCCGAGATCAGAATCAAAACAAGTATTCTGGGGTGCGCCCTCCCAGATTTGCGGGGCATTATCTTTTATGGCACGTCGCGCATCCGTTACGGCATCTAGCGGGGTATAGTACGTTTGGATATGGTCTGCAGCATCGATTGCCAGCGCTTCTGTCTCGGCGATAATAAATGCCACCGGCTCCCCAATATACCGAGCTTTGTCGCGTACAAGCGGAAAATTTTCGCTATGAAATACAGGCAAACCATTGGTATTCTCGAATGCTGGTGTTTTGGGTTTCGTGATATGCGCCGGGTTCGGGGTATGAGGCAAAGAACCTAATCCATCCGCTTCATACTCCGCAGATGTCAGAACCGCAAAAACACCCTTTGCCCTTTCAGCCTCGCTTACATCAATCGCGTCACTCATTAATCGTAACTATAACCCTTGGTGCTTT
>CAYZDH010000074.1:5687-11665 GCA_964477025.1 uncultured Rhodospirillaceae bacterium
CTTACATCAATAGCGTCAAGTGTTGCGTGAGCATGCGGGCTTCGCACTACATAACCATAAAGGTGCCCTGGAACACACGTATCATCGGTATAGGTCCCTCCACCCGTAAGAAGTCGAAAATCCTCCTTGCGGCGAACGGGCTGTCCGATACCAAACGCATTTTCGATCATTGGACTTTTACCTGACTCTTAGCCCGATTTAGTAGGGCTTTGTGTCACCTTCTATTGTCGTGCGAAGCATCAGGCGACGCTCACCATCGGGGAAATCCGTTCGCGCATGAGAAGAACAACGATTATCCCAGAGCAAAACATCTCCGACATTCCAGATATGCTCATAAACGAACTCAGGTTTTTCGGAATGATCGAACAGGGCAACTAGAAGCCTATCACTTTCCTCCTTCGGCAATCCTACAACTTCTTCAGTCATCAGGCGGTTAACATAAATAGCTTTGCGGCCCGTTTCTTCGTGCGTACGAAACACCGGATGCTCAGAATCTGAAAAAGCCTGGGTTCCCTTGTCATCACCTTTTTGGGTCGACCCATAATTATAGTGGTGTTTAGCTGTAAGCCCTTCAAGAGGTTGTCGAACCTCTTCCGGCAACGTTTCATAGGCGGCATAACCGCTCGAAAACAACGTGTGGCCGCCTTGACTAGGAATTTCTACTGAATACAACATCGTTCCCTTGTGGGGCACGTCAGCATGCAGCATGTCATGATGAAACATCATCTCCCCATCCGGCAGCGCGCCAATCGGTTCGCCATTTTCTCGAATGTTGGAAATCAACATCACGTTGGGCAGCAACTTGTCATAACCGACTGGATATTCATTAGCTGGTCTTGCTAAATACCCAACCTTGCCGAAAAACTCCGTAGCCCGCAGCTGTGCTTCTTGAGTCAATTTCTGACCCCGAAACAATAGAACTATGTTTTCAAGCCATGCTTGCTTGAGCGCGGCCATAGTCTCGGCGTCCTGCAGCTGGTTTAGATCAATACCCTTAACTTCCGCACCAATATGAGGAGTAAGTTTTTCGACTTGAAAGCTGATAGTATCTATAGCCATTTTAGGATTTCCTAACCTGGTTGGCGGACCATTTCGAGTAATTTTGCGATAGCCTCGTCGCCTTTCCCCATCGGATCAACCCGCTGAAATTTCTTACGAGATTCAGCACGCCAAGTTGGCGGCTTAGTCGCATCAATACCCATCTTACCCCCAATCCGCATCACTGTATATTCGTCGCCGACTTCGGGAATCACCGCATCCAATGGATGTAGCCGCGAGCCCGGTTGGATTTTTACATGTTGTGCAGGGTCAACTCGAGTTGTCATAGCCCACAAAACGTCTTCAGCATTATAGATATCAACATCCTCATCTACAGCAATTACAGTTTTCACATGCAAGTTTGGGCCGGAAAGTGCCGCCATTAGCATATCGTTAACCTGACCGTCCCATTTCGCTTCAACCTGCACAATCATAAGAAACTGTGAAGCCCAAGGCGGTACAAACACATCCAGCACATTGGTGTTACCCTGGGTGTCACGCAACCGAATGTAGTAGGTCGCTTCCATAGGCAGTGTGATAAGGGGCTGATGGTCAGTAAACCAGGTAGCTAGCATGTGACGAAAGATAGGGTTTTCACGATGGGTAATAGCCGAACATGTAAAGACCGGTGCTGGGCCCTCGGCACCAAATCCGAAATTAGTGAATTCTCCAAAAGGCCCTTCCATCATTCGGTCGGTCGGATGCACCGTACCCTCGATAATTACCTCTGCATGAGCTGGAACCTCAAGATCAATGGTCTCGCACTTGACCATTTCAATCTCCTCTCCCAGGACGCCTGCAGCATATTCCTACTCATCGAAATCTTTATGAATACCAGACCAGTTGGACATAATTTCATAGACTGGGTGTAGTCCGATTGCAAAGGCCATTGGCATCGGCTCATCCATCTCTACATATTTGAGATAATGTTGATAGTTGTGGCGTGCTGCCATCCAGAATGGCGCTTTATGCGGATCATCGGTTAACTGCACCCGCAGGATCGACTCATTCCTGATGCCGGTTTCTGGGTCTCGTGTGATCGTCACACCAGAGCCTAAATATCGCCCGGCATCGCCATGGCTATGGATTGGGATAGGCAACTTTCGGAGATCCGCATCGTCCCCAATCAGTTTAACCTCTTTGACAGGCCCATCTTCGACCATTTTCGACTTACCTGCACCATTCGCCATTTGTCTAGCAAGGTAAGGACAAACTTCATTATCATTTTCGAGCCCAAGCGCCGCCGCTTGACCTTTTCGGTCCTTGATCAGGATATCGGTAAGTCGCCAATCGTCGAACCCTTCAAGATTGTGGAACATCAACGGATGCCGGCTTTCTGAACACAGATAGCCAACCTGATTTATCGGATCGACTTCGTCTTGGATATTTAGAATGCGATTATCGATATTTTCTAGAAACGACCGGAGGGTATGCGGCATATATTTTTCTCCTTAATTTTAACTCAGTTTCAGGTCCCGTGCCTCTCCTGTCAACGGCGCACCGATAATGTACGGGGGTTTTCGACGCCCGAGCTTCAGTGTACAAAATTGTCACCTGCAGAAACGCGGGAGATCAAGAGAGATAGAGGATTTAGGGATGAGCGACGGCAAAGGGTTTGACTATATCGTAGTTGGCGCGGGTTCTGCTGGCTGTATTTTGGCGGCACGGCTAACCGAAGACCCGAATATTCGGGTCTTACTGCTTGAGGCGGGTGGCAACGACATAGATCCCTTGATCCATATTCCACTTGGAATGGGCAAGATGCACGAACATCGCATGCATGATTGGGGTTACGACGGCGAACCGGAGCCCCGCATGAATAACCGCGTGATAGAGGCTATGCGCGGCAAGGTAATCGGAGGGTCTTCCTCCATCAATGTCATGGCATACGTGCGCGGGCATCGCGGTGATTACGACCGGTGGGCGCAAAAAGGCGCAACAGGCTGGTCGTACGCCGATATCCTACCATACATGCAGCGTTGCGAAAGTTGGGAGGACGGCAAAAATTCCTATCGCGGTGGCGAGGGACCAATGGTCACGCAATGGGCACGAAACAGGGACCCGATATTTAAGGATTGGTCTAATGCCTGCGTTGAGGCTGGTTACAGGTTAACGGATGATTATAACGGCAAACAGCAGGAAGGTTTTGGCGTTTCGCAATCAACTCAAAAGGGCGGCACTCGCTGTTCAGCCGCAGTTGCCTATTTGCACCCAGCGAAATCACGACCAAACCTCACAGTTGAAACAAAGGCATATGCCACTCGCGTCATCATGGAAGGGAAAAAGGCTGTCGGCGTTGAGTACGAACAATCCGGCCAGATCAAATCTGTCAATGCTGACCGTGAAGTCCTTCTCTCAGGCGGAGTATTTAATTCGCCGCAGCTCCTAATGTTATCGGGTATCGGCCCAGCTGATCATCTCAAAGACGTCGGCATTGAGCCGATAATTGATTTACCCGGCGTCGGGCAGAACCTCCAGGACCATCTAGCAGTCCTCGTTCATTATGCGCGGAAGGATACCGACTGGTTCCATGCCTTAATGCGATTTGACCGTATGGCTCTTGCCATGGCCCAGGCTTATATCTTCAAATCTGGCCCCGCGACAATTTTACCAGGGGGACTGCATGGCTATGTCAAGTCCCGCCCCGAATTAGCTGTGCCAGATCTCCAATTCTTGTTCCGCGGTACGGCACCAGGCGCTCACCTTTGGTTCCCGGGCATCAAGAAAGCCTACACGGAAGGATTTGGCATGCGGCCAGTGCTCTTGCATCCGGAAAGTCGAGGACAGGTTACACTGCGCTCTAATAACCCGCGTGATAAAGTGCGAATTTTTCAGAACTTTTTATCTTCACCAAATTATCTGCCAATTCTGCGCGACGTCGTGAAACGTATTCGCGATATTATCAGTCAACCCGCAATGGATACTCACCGCGGAGCCGAAATCGCACCCGGCGCTGACTGTCAGACCGATGATCAAATTGATGAATTTATCCGAAAGACAGCGGTCACGGCACACCACCCAAGCTGCACCTGTCAGATGGGTGCCAGCGAGTACTGCGTGCTGGATTCAGAGTTAAAAGTCCGAGGAGTAGAAAATTTACGGGTTATTGATGCTTCGGCAATGCCCGACCTGGTCTCTGGTAATATTAATGCTGCCGTCTTAATGATCGCAGAAAAAGGGGCAGCTATGGTTCGAGGAGAGACGCCATTGCCGTCAGCAGAAGCGGCATAAATCCTACTCTTCGGTGCTAGTTTACAACCAGTCGCTATGGAATGTCCCTTCGCGGTCTATCCTCCGATATCCATGGGCACCAAAAGCGTCACGTTGTGCCTGGGTTAGGGCGGTCCACAAACGCTTTGTTTTCAAAGCATCGGCGTAACTGATCGCGGATGCCAGGGTTGGCACTGTTAAGCCAGCGGCAATCGCATTGGAGACCGTAGCTCGCCAACTGTTTGTTTTTTGACCAACAATGCTTGCTATTGCTCTATTAGCAAAAAGATGCGGCAAATCAGCCCGGTGCAGAAATGCCTGCCTAACGGTATCCAGAACATCGGCGCGGATAATGCAGCCTTTTTGCCAGATACGTGCTATTTCCGCTTCCTTGCGCGGCCAACCGTATTTTTCTGCTCCTGCCGCGAGGACCGCAAAGCCCTGAGCATAGCAGCATAAATTTGTTGCAATCAAAGCATCGCGAATATCGTCAGCCGAAAGAGCGATGTCCTTAAGGTTTTGGGGTGTCGCATTTTGGATAACGCGGCGAACGTCCTGGCCTCCCGAGAGGCTGCGCGCCGATACGGCCTCCGCAATGGTCGGCACAGGCACACCGAGCTCCATCGCCGTTCCTACCATCCATTGGCCCGTGCCGGTTTGTTCTGCGGCGTCATCAAGAAAATCAATCAGTGGATCACCTGACTTTTCATCCATGCGGTCCAAAATACTTGCCGTAACACAGATCAAAAAGGATTCCAGCGGGCCTTTGTTCCAAGACCGGAAAACGGCGGCACACTCTGCGTGTGTCTGGCGAAGACCGTGATTTAGTAAAAAATGCGCCTCGCCGATGGCTTGCATTATGCCATATTCAATACCGTTATGGACCATCTTGACGAAATGCCCGGCGCCATCCGAGCCAACATGGGCACAGCATAAACCCCCCTCATGTTTTGCAGCCACTGTCTCCAAAACATCACGTGATTTGTCAAATGCTTCTGCCGTACCCCCTGCCATAACTGCCGCACCGTTTCGTGCGCCCGCTTCACCCCCTGAAATTCCAGTTCCAACATACATCAACTCAAGATTTTTAGCCCTTGTGGCCCTGCGGATAGTGTCAGTAAATTTCGAATTGCCTCCGTCAATAATTATATCACCTGCATCGAGATACGGAACGAGTTCTTCAATTGCCCTATCGACCGGGTCACCTGCCGTAACCATTAACAATATCCGGCGCGGCGTTACCATCGCCTTAACCATCATCAATAAATTAGGCTCAACTATTACACCCTTTAACGAGAAATTTTTTCCGCTGACCAGCGGATCAACAGCGTACACTTCAAAACCCGCACGTACGAAAGCCTCCGCCAGAGCACTCCCCATTGTGCCAAGTCCTACCAATCCCACTTGTTTGTTTCTTTTCTTCTCCACAGTGAGAAACTAAGAAGAGCAATAAGAACTGTCCAGTCCCACTGCTGACTTTAAAATGAGAAGTATCATGGGTAGCGCAACCCGACCTTGATGTGCACAATATAGGTTAATGCTCAGCGGTTTAGTTGCCTCGATATGACGGAGAGATAACCCGATGAAATTTTCCCTGTTTATGATGCCCTGCCATCACCCCAAGGATAATCCAGCGCTCGCCTTCCAACGCGATATTGGGCTAATACATTTAGCTGATCAACTTGGCTTTGATGAGGCCTTTATCGGCGAGCATCACTCAGGGGGTTGGG
>CAYZDH010000075.1:0-11625 GCA_964477025.1 uncultured Rhodospirillaceae bacterium
ATTACGCAAGGAGTGCGCGAGAGCTTCTGGAACGGTATGTCGAACTGTCAAATGGCCGAATTAAACTAGAAATTATTCGTCCCGAACCGTTCTCCCCCGAAGAAGATCGAGCCGTTGGATTTGGACTCCATGGTATCCCGATCACTCAAGCGGGAAACCTCGGATATTTTGGTTTGGCTGGAACAAATACAACCGATGATCTTGATGTGATATCTTTTATATCACCGCAACGTGAGAGGTTTCTTGAATACGATTTAACACGATTGGTCTCGAATCTTGCCAACCCTAAAAAGAAAAAGATCGGTTATGTTTCATCGCTTCCCGTAGGTGCCGACCCAATGAAACGTTATGCCCCATGGGAGGTTATTGCTCAATTACGCCAACGTTTTGATGTTCAACGGATTACACTTGAAAACCCAATACCAGAAGATCTCGATTTATTGTTAGTTATTCATCCAAGGGATATGGACGACACAGATCGTTATTATATCGATCAACATGTAATGAGGGGTAACAATACCATCATCTTTGTTGACCCTTATTCAGAGGAAGCAACCCGCGGCAATCAAATGAAACGCCAGCCACCGGATAGCGGCTCCGATTTGAAAGAGCTATTCAAGGCATGGGGTATTAAATACGACAAAACAAAAGTTGCTGGCGATCGAATGGGTGCTCAGCGGGTGAGTGCCGGTCGTAACTCGCTTGGTCAACCGATCATTACCGATTACGTGGCCTGGCTTACCTTGAGCGGTTCCCGGATCAAAACTAATGATGTGGTGACCGGAGAACTCGAGCAGATAAATATTGCAACCTCGGGCTATCTGGAGAAGGCCGATGGCGCGACATACTCCATGGATCCCCTGCTAACAACTAGTCCAGAGTCCATGTCATTAAATGTCGCGGATACAAAAGGAAACCCAAAACCAGCGGAACTTATCAAGAACTTTAAACCGACAGGCAAGCCCTTTGTTATCGCTGCTCGCTACACCGGTAAGTTTGAAAGCGGATTTCCTGCGGGGCGCCCGAAAGATAAAATTAGAAAGGAAATTCGTGAAGCGGCTCTGAAAAAAGGCGAGGAGGTTCCTGATTTTCAAAAACACCTCAAAGAAAGCGTCAAGCCGGTTAGCCTCATTGTTGTTGCTGATACAGATATTTTAGTCGACCGCTTCTGGGTTCGTCAGCAGGATTTCTTTGGCCAGCGTATTTCAGTTCCGGTAGCGAATAATGCCGATTTTTTAACGAATGCTGTCGACAATATGGCCGGAACGGCGGCCTTAATTAGCTTACGAAGCCGCGGCGTTACTAGCCGGCCTTTCCATAAAGTTGATGATATAACGCGGGCAGCGGAGCACAAATATCGCTCAACCGAACAGGCTTTGTTGCTGAAGCTCAAGGAAATCGAGGGTAACCTTAAAGATCTGCAGACTAAGGAAACCAAAGAAGGCAAGACGGTCATATTAACGGATAAGCAGAAGGAAGGGATCGAGAAATTCCGACGCGAATCAATCTCTATCCGCAAGGAGCTGCGCTCTGTGCAGCTTGCCCTGCGTCGCGATATTGATCAACTCGATGCCAATCTAAAAGTAATTAATATTGGTTTAATGCCCGCGGTGATTATATTGTTTGCGGTTGGGTTGGGGTTGGTTCGCCGTCGTAATGCGCGTCATCACCAAGCCGCAGCAAGCTAATTGGTTCGACCTATTTTTTAAAAAAAAGACGTAATATCATGACAGCACGCTCCTTCATTCTTTATTCCATCGTTACAGCAATTCTGGTCGTTGCAGCAATTGTCGCGATTAGCTCACGCCCCGCGAGCACAATGATCGCGCGCGATCGTGCTCTTATTTTTCCTGGAGTCGATGAAAAATTAAATGATGTGGTTTCTTTTGAAATTAAATCTGCAGACAGGACTTACACAGTCAAAAGGACATCAAACGGTTGGGGAATAGACGAACTAAACGGTTATTCCGCCGACTTTGGTAAGGTGAAAACGGTTCTGGTTGAGCTCGCGCAAATGAAATTTCTTGAAGCTAAGACGAGTGATCCAGATCGTTACGAACGGTTGAACCTGCGAGATGTAACTACAAAGGGCGCGAAATCACGGAAGATCACTGTGGTAGACAAAAACGGTAAGGTTTTGGCGTCGGGTCTTTTTGGTAGGCTAAACGAAGACCTTTTTGGCTCTGGGCGTGGTGGCATTTATATGCGTGTTGGTGAGAATAAACAGGCCTGGTTAGTTGAGGGAATGTTAACTGCCGGTAAGGGCCCCGCAGACTGGGTTAATAAAAAAGTTGTCGATATTAAAAGACCACGGGTAAAACGTTTGGTTGTTCAGTCACCCGGCGGTTCGTTGACGGTAGTTAGTCGGCCATTGGCAAAGCAAAAAGATTTTCGCCTTGCAGATATACCAAAAGGTAAACGGCAGCGTGGGCAATGGGAGACTAACGAGATGGCAAAGGTCCTAGATAAACTAGAGCTAGTCGACCTTAAACGCGCCGGGGAGCTTCCTATGGCTAAAGATAGACTCTACAAGGCATCAATTGAAACTTTCGATGGGCTGCTTATTCATTCGGAGGCTATTAAAGTTGGAAAAAAATACTGGGCGAGGTTTTCTGCTTCTGTTGACTCCGCTGCAACCGATGCAAAAAAGGTTAAGCAAGCCGCCGAAGCATTCAATGCGCGTCATATTGGCTTCGTTTACGAGGTAAAAGAAGATAAAGGTAAAAAACTTACATGTGATTATATAAATCTTCTTGAAGGCGCTGGCATTAAGGCCTGCGCATAAACTTAGAGCAGCCTAAAAGAAGTCAAACTATGTTCTCGGTGTATGGCGATGAGCACATAATAGTAATTGTCTAATAAATAAAATAGGTCAGACAGATGGGGTTTCTCCTTTTACGACCTGAAGAGATTCAGGATCTTGTGGAAATGAGTGAGGCCATCGAGGCGGTTGAAAAGGGTTATGTTAGCGGGCACAGGAACCCAGTTGTCAATGCGCCACGCCGCCGAGTGCATTCGCCCGCTGGGGTTCGTATTAGTAACTTCCCCGGTGGCGTAGATGAAATGGGTGTCATAGGCGCCGCAACACGTTCAGACCGTGTGGTGCAGCTCGACAAGGGGCGCAATCAAGAGTACGCCTACCGAGAACACCCCATACACGTTCTGAATGATGCCACTACTGGTGAACTGCTGTCGATCGTTGTGGGTGAGCCGGTAGAAAAGACCCTAGGCTATACAAGTTTGGTCGCTCTTAGAACCGCCGCAACCTCCGGGGTCGGTTTTAAATATATGGTGCGGGAAAATGCGGAAACCGTTGGACTTCTTGGTTCTGCGGGACAAGCGGCAAATCAGCTGCTGGCATTACTGGCGGTTAGGCCTCAAATTAAGCGTGTAAAGGTATTTAGTCGGAACTCAAAAAACCGGTCCTGGTTCGCTCGTAAATACGCGCAAAAATTTGACATAGAAATTGAACCTGTAAATTCCATCGAAAAGGCGATAATAGGGGTCGACGTCATTTTGTGCGCTACCAATACCAATGTTGTTTTATTTGACGGTGATTTACTTGCGCCTGGCCAACACATAACAGGTATAATTGGAGGCAATATGCAGCTAGTTCAGGGTGGGTTCCTGAAGGCAGCTCGCCGAGAAATTGATGACCGCACGGTGGAGCGTGCTGACATTATTGCAACCAACCTTCGAGAATCTGTGATGTCTGAGAAACAGGGCGATCTTTTTGAGCCTATAGAACGGGGCATTATAAAGTTGGACGATATCTTAGAGCTTGGTGCCTTGGCGACAGGGGAAGTCGTGGGCCGGAACAATGAACAAGAAATCACTTATCACAAAAATAATAATGGGACCGCGGCATCGGAGATTGCTGTTGCGATGCTAGTTTATGAAAAGGCTAAAGCAGCCGGACGAGGGACAATGATTGATCTAATTGATCCCGCGATATTACAAGAGGAATACGCTCGATGACACGCCGTGTTCTCTTGCTCCGGCCGCACGAGCTGCAAGGGCTGGTAACTATGCAGGAAGCCATCGATATCGTTGAACAAGGATATCGCGAGGCGCGGTCATACCCTGCCATTTCAGCGCCGCGGCGGAGGGTGCATTCGCTGGAGGGTGTCAGGGTTAGTAATTTTCCTGGTGGAATTCACGGGCTTGGTGTCATTGGAACTGGCGAACGCCCAGATAAACTGAATAAGGGCGGTGAAAATCAGACTAAGGAATTCCGTGGTTACCCTGTGCACCTTGTTCACGACTCTAATACCGGAAAGTTGCTATCGATTATGATCGGAGAAGTTGACGAAAAAACCTTGGGCTTTACGAGTGTGATGGCGCTGCGCACGGCTGCGACATCAGGTGTCGGGTTCCGATACCTTCCACGAAAAGACGTAAAAGTAGCGGGTTTGTTGGGGTCGGCGGGACAGGCAGCGAATCAGCTTTTGGCGCTACTCAGTGAGAGGCGATCAATTACACAGGTGAAGGTCTATAGCCGTGACCCTGAAAATCGTCGAAACTTTGCAGCAAAATATTCTAAACAGTTTAATATCGAGATTATTCCTGTTGATACGCCTGAAGCGGCAATCAGAGGTTCTGATGTTATCCATTGTGCGACTAACACATCCGTTCCTTTATTCGATGGAAATGTTCTTCAATCGGGACAGCATGTCACCGGCATAATCGGCTCAAATATTCAACTGGTAAAAAGTGGCTATCGTTCTTCTCGTCGGCGTGAAATTGACAATCGTACGGCTGAACGAGCCGATTTAATCGTGTGTAACCTGCGCGAAACTATCTTGACGGAGGAGCCTGGCGATCTTTATGAGCCGATTGAGCAGGGTATGATTAATATCGATGACATATTCGAGTTGGGCGAGTTGGGAACTGATTTGTGTCCAGGCCGGACAAGTGACGAACAAATCACCTATCATAAAAACACCAACGGTAACGGCGTCGCCGATCTCGGGATCGCCAAACGTGCCTATGAGCTCGCTAAAGATGACGGGCGCGGCATGTGGTTAGAATTTGCTGACCCGGAGAACTTACCCCAGGCCATTTGAATTACAATGATTTACCTGTCGGGATATTCATATCCACATCAAGCCCATTGACATAGGCGAGCGCATCTTCCGTCGTTACTACATCAGCATACTTGGCATGCATGTCACATAAATTAATAGCATGACTTGCTTGAGAACGGTCAAAACACCCTTCTTCGACAACCGAAACTCTGTAATTATTGCTGAAGGCATCGATGACCGACGCCCGAACACAGCCAGATGTTGTGGTGCCTGTCACTAAAAGCGAATCTGCTCCTAGGTCATTCAGGAAGCCAGAGAGTGGTGTGCCGCTGAAAGCACTAGGTTTATGTTTATAGATCACAATATCTTGCGGTGACGGCGCAATTTCATCCATGATTTCATTACCGTCCCGGTTAAAACCGCTAATCTTGGGGGCGGTGACATCTTCATCAGTGCGGCTGTTCTTCCAAGCCCAGCCACCGGCATCCCATCCATCCTCCCGGACCGTGCCAGTAGTATAAATAACCGGAATATTTTTCTCATGGCACTTGTCGATCAGCTTTCGTATGTGCGGCAGGGACTCCCACGCATATTCTCCGCAGGAATTATGAAATCGTTTAATTGATTCCAATATAGGTTCAGGACGGTCACCACAAAAATTATAGCTAACATCAATTACCAGTAATGCAGGGCGTTTGCCGAAACCCGCTTCTGCACCGAACCCACTCTTCTCAAAGACCTGCTTGTCGCGTTCTGTTAGAAATTCATTCCATATCCGTTCAACCATGAAAAATCACTCCCTTAAAGTGCCGCGCCGGTCGGTAGATTGTATTCGGCGTCAATTGTATCGATATAATTTAGAGCCTCTTGGGTGGACACGACATCGGCATATTTGGCATGCATGTCACAAAGGTTAATCGCGTGACTGGCCTGCGAACGATCAAAGCAGGCCTCTTCGGCGATAGTAATGCGAAGATTTTCGCTAAAGCCATCAAGGACAGATGCACGGACACAGCCTGAGGTAGTAGTTCCGGTAACCACTAAAGAATCTGCGCCAAGGTCATTTAGGAAGGCTGTCAAAGGCGTCCCATAAAATGCACTTGGCTTGTGCTTGCGGATTACGATGTCCTGCGCAGCGGGAGCAATTTCATCCATGATATCATTGCCATTACGATTAGTGTCGCGGGCGTCTGGTGCACCACTAGGAACATCTTCATTGCCTCTGGAGCTCTTGAAATGCCAGGCGCCTTTGTCCCAGCCATCGTCGCGTACTGAACCGGTTGTGTAGATAATCGGAATACCTTTGTTGTTGCATTTATCAATTAGCTTGCGAATATGGGGGAGGGCTTTCCACGCCTCCTCTCCACATGAGGTGCGCCATTTCTCGATAGAATCCAGAATAGGTTCACTGCGTTCACCGCAGAAAGCATAATTCACATCAATGATTAGAAGAGCTGGTTTTTTTCCCCCGCCGGCTGTAGCGCCGTAGCCCGAGGCAGCAAATACTTCTTTATCGCGCTCGGTTAGGAATTGGTCCCATATACGTTCTTGCGCCATGGTATTGCCTCTCTGCTGCTATAGTTTCAATATGAGCCTATTAAAGACAAAGTCTATGCCTTCGGCATCAGGCGCGCAACAGAGGGGCTTTAATTGGATATAGGAGGGAACTCATGCTGAAGATAAGTCGGATACATCATATAAATATTCGTTCGACGCCGGAAAAGTTGGATGAAACCCGCGATTTTTATCGCGATATTCTAGGAATGGTAGAAGGCTACCGTCAGCCCTTTAAGGGCCATGGTTACTGGATGTGGCGTGATGATCATCCATGGGTTCATATCTCTACAACGGGTCCCAAAGAGAACCCTGTGCTGCAGCCGGAAAGTATGGATGCAGGTTTTGGCCATATTGCATTTGATTCCACGGGCTACCAGGATTTCAAAGACTTGTTAGCTGAAAAGGGGATGAAATACGAAGAACATCCGACGCCAGATAGGGATTTAATGCAGATTTTTTTCCCAGACCCCAACGGCGTAGTCGTCGAAATGGTTTTTGATATTGCTGAAGTCAAAGCCGCGAAAGCCAACCATTCGGCTGCAGCGGAATAAATTAGCGAATTATTTTAAAGGACGCTCATATTCGGAGGATGGCCCATGAGCCATTCTCCGACACTCCGGAAGTGGGTTTTGCGTCCTTGGATTTGAAGGGCAACCGCATGGATGTCACGGAGCCGCCGTTCAAACGGACCATCGGTAAAAATTGAACTGGTCCCCCCAGTATCAAAAAGGGTGTCGACGACGGTCTTTGCCTCGTGGATAGCGTGGGTCGAAGCTAGCCGAATTTCAAGCCGCTGTTCAAGTGTTGGCGCCCCCTGTTTCAATGCGTATTCCCATGCCTCTTCAACCTCGCCAAAGAGGTATCGACGGGCTCCGCGAAGCTTTGCTCGCATCCGGGCAACTTCATCATGTACAACCGGATTATCGCGCAGGATATCTGCGGAATTACGCGGTTTCTTCTCTTGTGCGGTTTCTATAAATTTTTCCAGAACGGCGGCTCCTAGGCCTAACGCTACCGACGCAAAGCCCATGGCGTAAATCGCCATCGTGGAGAAATTATAAAGCGTCGACAGTTGCTCTGTATCTTCGATCATAGTTGCACGAACGATTGTATGTTCGTCAGGGACAAAATGATCTTTAAGTTCAAAGCCATCACTTCCGGTGTTGCGAAGACCGTAAACGTGCCAGTTGTCGGATAAAATTGTCTCACTAGCTGGTATAAGGGTTGTCCTCACTTCTGGTTTTCCGCCTTTTCCAATGCGGACCGACCCGTCTTCTTCATAGACGGTTGAGCAATGCGTTGCCAGCCAGGTGGCATGATGGCTTCCACTAACAAACATCGTCTTGGCTGTCACCAGGTAACCACCTTTAACGGCTTTTGCTTCGGCCTTTCCAGGTCCCCAAGCGAGGACCCCACCATCGTTTGCACCCCAAATTTTGCCGCTGATTGTTGGATCCAGATACGCACCGAGCAGCGAACATCCACTGCCCTGTCCAACACACCAGGCGGTGCTTCCATCATATTTTGCAATTGCCTCAATCACCCGGCAAAAGACCGGTAGTGGGACTTCCTCGCCACCAGCGTTTTTAGCCAAAAGCATCCTAAAGAGCCGTTTTTCATGGAGCGCAGCCATAGCTTTGCCCGTCAGTTCACGAATTTGTTCTCCCTCGGTTGCCTCGGATTCTAAAATCGGACCAATTGAATCTACATGATTTACCCAAATGTTGGCTAATTCTACATAATCTAAAATTGGCTTCGAAACTTCATTCATAAGTGTTTTCCAATGGCACAAGATATTACGATTTCTTATACGATAGTATGGCGTCGATAGTTCACCCTGTCACCGTATTGGATAAAGAGTGAAATCCAGTTTGTAGTTTCTGTCCCTCCTGTTACCTTGGCACATAAATAAAATTCTTTGGAGGCAAATATGGCACGTAAGGCTATAAAATATGACCGCGTGACAGAAGACATGGGTAATATTGTCGGGCTTGAGCACGTGAATGTCCTTGTCCCAGATCAGCAGCTGGCAATTGCATTTTATATCACAGGGCTCGGGTTGACCCGTGATCCGTATATGATGGCGGGTACCGGCAACATGTGGGCAAATGTTGGGCAAAGCCAGTTTCATTTGCCGACGCGTGGCGTCCAAGTATTACGTGGAATTATAGGGCTTGTGATGCCAGACATTGATAAGCTCGCCGAAAGATTAAGAGCAGTTCGTGGTGAACTTTCAGGAACTAAGTTTAAATTCTTAGTTCGGAAAAAATCGGGGTACGTTAATGTCACTTGCCCTTGGGGCAATCGCTTTCGGTGTTACCAAGCGGGGCCTAACACGGCACCAATTCAGCTTGGTATGTCATATGTCCAATTTGACGTTCCAGTTGGGACGGCGGATGGTATTGCTCGGTTTTATTCAGAGGTCATGGAGGCTAATGCGAGGCTCGGACGTTGGGAGAATGCAAAGGCAGTTCGGGTTGGCGCCGGAAATAAGCAGGAGCTTATTTTTCGAGAAAGTAGTTCTCAGGCGCCTGAATTTGACGGCCATCATTTACAGATCTATATCGCCAATTTTTCTGGACCCTATAAAAAGCTTTTAGAGCGAGGATTGATTGCACAGGAAAACAACCAACATCAGTACCGGTTTATCGACATCTATGACCCTGAGACTGGAAAACTTCTTTATAAACTAGATCATGAGGTGCGCTCGATGACACATCCGATGTATGGTCGGATAAAGATTAATCGTAACCCAGACCAAACCAATGCGCTTTTTGCCCAAGGTCATGAATCAGAGCCTTGGCTAGCGTCTGCAACAGGGAGTTAAGAAGGATGCTCGAACTTTATACTTGGATGACCGATAACGGCTATAAAGCACGCCAGATGGTGGAAGAAACCGGTGTAGAATATGATTTGAAGCCAATTAATTTGCGCAACAAAGAGCAGTTTGACCCGGAGTATTTAAAGATCAGCCCAGGCCACAAAATACCGGCGATTATCGACCCTGATGGGCCCGGCGGTAGTAAAGTCACGCTTTGCGAGTCAGGGGCTATCCTGAAATACATGGCAGAGAATTACGCTCCTCAACTTTATCCAGAAGACCCAATTCAGCGTATTAAGGTAGACCAATGGTTCATATATGGGTCTGCGCAGTGGACGACGCTGGCGCAGCAATATGGGTTGTTTATGCACCGTCTCGGTGAGGATGTGCCGCGAGCTCAGGAACATTATGATGGTGTCCTGCGCGATATGATTAACATGTATGAGAATCATCTTGGCGAAAATGAATATATCGCGGGTGATTATTCAATCGCTGATATTACTGTTTATCCCGACATGCATGGCCATGGCGTGAACGATATTGGGTTAGATGAGTACCCAAATATTAAACGCTGGCATGACGCGATCGAAGGGCGCCCGGCTGTTCAGAGGGCTTGGACACCTTTTGCTTGAGATGATATTTTAGATTATAGAGCCTGTGGTTTGTCGCCGCGGGCTCTTTTTAGTCACTGCCCTCAGGTTTTCCACTTGTAAAATAACTTTGGTAATAAATTTTCCTTAATGGAAATCGCGCGACGGGTACATGGACTGTCTACGTTTATCTAGCATTGTACTTTTGTCAGCGGGTACGACTTTTGTTTTAGAGGGTTGCGGTGCTTCCATTAGCGCCGTCAGCCTGTCGCTCATATCTATCAATCTTTTTGCAATGACGTGGATGACAAGCCCCTCACGTTGTAGTTCCCCAGTCACGCAGAGTAGGCTAGAGGCTAGAGTTTCTCTACGATAGCGTTCAAACAACTTAGGCCAGATAATTACGTTAGCAATTCCGGTTTCATCTTCTAGCGTTGCAAAGATAACGCCGCTGGCGGTACTTGGCCGCTGGCGGGTGATGACGAGGCCAGCCACGGTGACTAGTTTGCCACTTTTAGTCTCCGTTAGCTGTCCAGTTGGGAGAGCTCCTTCCTCACTGAGACGTTTGCGAAGTAATTCAAGTGGATGACGCTTAAGTGATAGCTGGATTGTCGCATAATCATGTGAGACCTCTTCACCGAGTGTCATCATTGGTAGGCTAACCTCCGGCTCGACAATATTTTCTCCCGTTTCAGAGAAGAGTGGTAACTCGCTGGGGTTGATGCGTCGAACCTCCCACAGAGCCTGGCGGCGAGAGAGGCCTGCAGAGCCATATGCATCGGCTTTGGCAAGACGTTTGAGTTCTGTGGGTTTTAGGTTGCTACGCAACCAAAGATCTTCAGGACTTGAGAAGGGGCGGGCATTGCCTGCTCTGCGTGCTTTTAGAAGTGTATCGGCAACGATTGGTCTTAATCCCTTTATCTGATTGAACCCAATTCTGAGTGCCGGCGCGCTTTCTTGGTTCGCTTCCAATGTACAGTCCCACTCGCTGTGGTTGACGTCTACTGGCCTTATAGTCACCCGGTGTTCGCGGGCATCGCGGACTATTTGGGCTGGGGCGTAGAACCCCATAGGCTGGCTGTTGAGTAACGCACAGGCGAAGATGGCTGGGTGATGGCATTTCAGCCAAGATGAGACATAGACCAGTAGTGCGAAGCTGGCCGCGTGACTTTCCGGAAAGCCATAATCCCCAAACCCCTCAATCTGCTTGAAACAGCGTTCGGCAAAGTTCAGCTCGTAGCCGCGTTCGATCATACCGTGTATCATTTTATCACGGTAGTTGCGGATGGTGCCGAGACGTCTAAAAGTCGCCATGGCACGGCGCAGCCCGTCGGCCTCGGCGGGGGAGAAGCCTGCGGCAACGATAGCGATTTTCATGGCCTGTTCCTGAAAAAGTGGCACGCCACAGGTTTTTTCTAGTACCGCCCGTAAATCCCCGGAGGGGTAATCGATTCTCTCCTCCCCATTTCGTCGTCGTAGGTAGGGATGCACCATGTCGCCCTGGATTGGACCTGGTCGGACGATAGCCACCTCAATTACCAGGTCATAAAAATTACGTGGCTTGAGCCTTGTTAACATGCTCATCTGTGCTCGGCTTTCGACCTGAAAGACACCAATGGAATCGCCCTTA
>CAYZDH010000076.1:0-11467 GCA_964477025.1 uncultured Rhodospirillaceae bacterium
GCGTCGCGGAATCACCAGCGCATTTTGAATGCGTGTATCATCAGACAGTTGTTCTGCCGGGCCACTCAGATGAATCGGTGCATCATGTTGTCTTCGGGCGGGTGGTTGGGGTTCATGTTGATGATGACTGCATAACCGAAGATGGCTTAGTGGATACACTTAAGATGAAAGTTATCGCGCGGCTGGGATACAAAGACTACACCACCGTTGACAGCAAGTTTTCAATGAACAAAAGGATGGTGGAAGATAATTATCTGCCTACAGACGAAATTGAGGCTGCAGAATAATCTGTGTCGGATCGAGTAATTTATAGTCGAACCGTAGTTCCTGCCAGTTCACCAAAAACAGTTTTGCAGGCCTGGAGATAGTTGTTTACGCAAAGTTATTTTCCACTGAAATACATGCGGCTAGGAAAGTCGAAAGACAACAATCTCCCAGTAAATCTAATCCTATCAAATCGCTCCACGATAAGTCTTTCGCAGCTACATTTGATATCCGACGTCTATGCGGCCACTCTACCCGCTCCTGCATCGCAGGAATCGATTGCCCTCACAGCTGAGTCCCTTACGGCCTCGGGCTCAAGTAGCGCCCACTGACAAATACGTCGAAAATCAACGCCGTCTGTCAACAACCACTCCCGTGCCTCTTCCCGCAAAACTCTTGCCTCACGCGCTTCACTATCCCCGCTATCACCGTTGATACCCCTTCGGTTGAGTGCATCGTGAAAAGCCCGGGCAATTACTGCACGAAACAAAGTCACTTCCCCTGCGACAGGAGCAATATTCGTCATTTCCCGATTACTCGGATCAAAATTCATCCTAATTTCCCCCATACTCACCGACCATTGCAGTCGGGACTTATTTATTTGTCTTTTATGGGTCCTTTTGGACCTGCAATTTTTGTAACGCGCTCATCATACTCGAGCCTTTCGTCGATGGGTAGTTTTTTATTTATTTTTGTCTCAAAAATGCGACTTTCCTCATAAAGCGATAAGCTTGCCGCTAATAGCTTTGGGCTTTAGAAGTATTTTTACTGAGTGTGATAAAAAAAACCTAAGCAAAAGACCAAAGGAATAAGACATGATAGACCCAATTAGTTGGTCGTTTTCCTGGCCATACATCCTAACTGCTTTTATTGGAGGGTATTCAATTGGTTCAGTTCCATTTGGGTTGATCTTTGCAAAGTTATTCGGTCTAGGGGATATCCGCAGCATCGGCTCGGGAAATATTGGTGCGACAAATGTTTTACGTACCGGAAAAAAGGGGGCCGCTGCAGCTACGCTTATTGCAGACATCCTAAAAGGAGTTATTGCCTCTCTCATAGGCACACTATTTGGACCCGACATAGCAATTGTCGCTGGATTAGGTGCATTTTTAGGACACCTGTTCCCGGTATGGCTAAGGTTTAAAGGCGGCAAAGGTGTAGCCACCGCTATAGGAATTATTCTCACTTTATCCTGGCAAACGGGGCTGATCGCGATTTCGGTATGGTTATTAACAGCTATTTTATTTCGCTTCTCATCACTCGCTGCTTTATTGGGTGCAATATCCGCACCTTTAGCCGCTTGGTGGCTGACCACACCACAGATTACAGAATTTTTTATACTTATTTCTGTGCTTATATGGGCTAAACATTTTCCTAATATTCGAAGACTTATCTCAGGCCAAGAGACCAAAATTGAATTAAAGTCTGTGACAAACAACTCTTAAAAAATAAATTTAAATTTTCTCTTCACGTACTGGCTATTAGGAAGGCTTTCCAAGTCAGTCTATATTTTGCGTTGGATGTTCTACTCATAATTTTATTAAGGTTCCCTAGTCACCCTTTAATTGTTTGACGGACGGTAAAAAGCGTAGACCCTTTGGCACGCAAATAAATCCTGGTGAAAAAATTATTATTAATTTTTATAGAACTTCAACAGTTTAAAGACTTATTGAGCGATATAAATATTACTATGGCTTCTGGCCTTAAGATCTCGACAACAAGCCAGAACTGAAACTTAAAAATACCTTAATTATATTTGCCAATTATTTCTCTCTCTTGAGGTAAGTATTGACGAACCGCTTCACGAATGCCAATTGTCACGCGCCGTTGTAATAATAGTGCTCTTCAAGTCATAACTCGTGGAGCGTCTGGAACCCGCACTCAGGAGCCAGATCGTTAATTTTATTGCGATACGGGAAATTTTTTCGAGAGGGGATCCTTTCGCCGACTAAAGACATGAAGGGTTATTTGTCAGAAATAGAGACGCCATGGATGTTGTCGTAGTAGAATCACCAGCCAAAGCTAAAACTATCAATAAGTATCTAGGTAGTGAATTTACGGTTTTAGCAAGTTATGGGCACGTGCGAGACCTGCCACCAAAGAATGGTTCCGTTGACCCCGATCAAGACTTTAATATGCTCTGGCAGACGGGTAGTGATTCAGAAAAACACCTGAAAGCTATAATTGACGCTACACGCGGCGCAGATCATCTTTATCTCGCAACCGATCCCGACCGCGAGGGTGAAGCAATTTCTTGGCATGTCCAGGAGGTCCTCGAGAGCCGCAACGCCCTCGATGGCGTCAATGTGCAGCGGATCGTCTTTCATGAGATCACACGTGACGCGGTTCTACAGGCTTTAAAGGAACCTCGAGACCTAGACCACGGACTAATCGAAGCCTACCTAGCACGTCGGGCCTTAGATTATTTAGTAGGTTTCACTCTATCCCCAGTTCTTTGGCGCAAGTTACCCGGGAGCCGTTCTGCTGGACGAGTACAGTCAGTCGCTTTGCGCTTGATAAGCGAACGGGAGAACGAAATCGAGCGGTTTGTTCCGCAGGAATATTGGTCCCTGGAAGCTGAATTTAAGACGCTTCAAGGTGGCGTCATGACTTCACGGATGACGCACTTCGAAAGTGAAAAACTCAACCGATTTTCAATTCTGGATGCTGAAACTGCGAACCGCGCAGCAACGGCAATCAAAGGCGGAGACTTTAGGGTTACCTCTATCGAACGTAAGTCTGTCTTCCGGAACCCCCAGCCGCCCTTCACAACATCTACCCTACAGCAGGAAGCGTCCCGAAAACTTGGTTTTGGTACTGCGCGCACCATGCGGATAGCACAACGTCTCTACGAAGGAGTAGACATTGGGGGAGAAACCGTTGGCCTCATCACATATATGCGGACTGACAGTATTTCTATGGCGCAGGAGGCAATAACAGCGAGCCGCAACCTCATAAGAAAGGAGTTCGGGGCAGAATATGTGCCCGACACCCCGAATATTTTTCGTAACAAGGCAAAAAATGCGCAGGAAGCACACGAGGCAGTGCGTCCCACGGACTTCTCTCGTGGACCTAAGGATATGGGGTCATTTTTAGATAATGACGGTCAACGCCTTTATGAATTGATATGGAAGCGAGCCATGGCAAGCTCGATGCAAAAAGCAGCGCTAGAACAAGTAGCCATTGATTCTGCAACTCCTGATCGAAAAACTATTATGCGAGCGACTGGATCCGTGATCGTGTTTGACGGATTTTTGACCCTTTATCAAGAAGACCGAGACGACCCAACTGATAACGATGATAGCTCCCAAAAGATCCTACCCCGCGTCACAGAAGGGGAACCTCTGACAACAGGCGAAGTCAGGCCCCAACAGCATTTCACAAAACCTCCACCGCGCTTTACTGAAGCAAGCCTTGTTCGAAAGTTGGAAGAGTTAGGAATTGGTCGCCCTTCCACATATGCGTCAATTATCTCTGTTTTACAGGACAGAAATTATGTCCGACTAGAAAATAAGCGCTTTGAACCAGAGAACCGCGGACGTGTTGTAACTGCATTCCTGTCTGGGTATTTTGAACGCTATGTCGAATACAACTTCACCGCTGACCTCGAAGACCGGCTAGATCTCATCGCTAGCGGAGACACCGACTGGAAAAAGGTTTTAAGTGAATTTTGGGATGCCTTTCATAAGGCTGTAAAAGAAACCGAGACCCTCAAAATTTCTGACGTAATCGACACACTTGACGCTGATCTTGGTCCACACTTCTTTCCACCCCGTGAAGATGGATCTGATACTCGAATTTGTCCCTCATGCAAGACCGGGCGGCTAGGCCTAAAACTCGGCAAGGGTGGCCCCTTTATCGGCTGCAGCAATTACCCAGAGTGCAATTACACAAGACCTTTATCAGTTGCTAGCGCCGAGGATGATAAAATTGCGGGGATGGAATTGCCTAAAGTTTTAGGTGAAGACCCCGAGAGCGGAAAAGACATAACTCTCCGCAAGGGCCCGTTCGGTTTTTACATCCAACTTGGGGAAATAGAGGGTAAGAAAAAGCCAAAACGAGCAACCCTGCTTAAGAATTATTCTCCAATGGAAGTAACATTGGAGATTGCCATTGCCCTTCTTGCGTTACCCCGCGATATCGGCCCTCACCCCGAAACTAGCGAAATAATTCAGGCAGGGGTTGGCCGTTATGGCCCGTACCTTAAATTTGGCCAGGCTTATGTGTCGCTCGGACCGGATGAGGATGTGCTCTCTATTGGGTTGAATCGCGCGGTCACGGTTATCAAAGAGAAGCCTCCCAAAACTCGGGGAGCAGCAACCGCTTTGCGTGAACTTGGCGCACACCCGGCAGACGGCAAATCCGTTGGTGTCTTTAAAGGCCGATACGGTCCGTACGTTAAACATGGAAACGTAAATGCTTCTATTCCTAAATCCGAAACTGAAGAGTCGATTACACTCGACCAAGCCATAGAACTGCTTGCTACTCGCGCTGCCAAAGGGAAAAAGGGGAAAAAGAAAGCTGCGAAGAAAAAGACGGCAAAAAAATCTGCCAAGCCTGCTCCCAAGCCCTGACCCGCAAGTATCGTGGCAGAAAAAAACAAAAGCGGACCACTTCCAAAAGAAAAAGCCCTAGTCGAGCTAATTAAGAAAAGTGGCAAGGCCTTAAGTCGCAGAGAAATTGCAAAAAAATATAGGCTCTCGCCAACTGATCGCCGGGCACTTGGTGCCACTCTCAAGTTACTGGCGGAAGAAGGAAAAATTCGTCGTGGCCGCAACAGGCGATATACAGCCACTAATTTCATTCCATCGGTTTCCATACTCGAGGTCGCCGGCCTCGATGAAGATGGCGACATAATTTTAAGGCTAACGGACCGGCGTTTTCAAACAGCATCACCGCGAATTCAGGCGGCGATCCGCCAAGTAAAGGGCCCTGCGCCTGGGATTGGGGATCGGGTCCTTGCTCGGCTTGAACAAAAGGGCAGTATCTATATAGCGCAAATTATCAAACGGTTAGAAAAAAAGTCTTCAAATATAATTGGTATCTTTCGGCGTAAACCAGATCTAGGGATCGTCGAACCATCCGACAGACGCGTTAAAACTAATTTTTTTGTCAATAGCAGAGAAACCAGTGGCGCTGAAGACGGCGAATTGGTCGAATGCGAGGCAGTTGCAGGCCGTGAACAAGGTTTACCTATTGCACGCGTTATAACAAAATTTGGCGCAGGGAATTGTCCGTCATCAATCGTCGCAGCTCTTGTTGCTAAGCATGAAATACCAAAACAATTTTCTACCGCTGCCTTGCTGCAAGCAAAAAAGTCCGGCGTTGCGTCGATGGAGGGTCGAGAAGACCTCCGAGAAATCCCACTTATTACGATCGATGACGAAAGTGCGCGCGACTTTGACGATGCAGTATGGGCCGAACGAAGTGACACCGACAACGGTTGGCACCTAATCATAGCAATAGCTGACGTCGCATCTTACGTGCGACCAGAGGATGCCTTGGATAAGGCGGCGCAGGAACGTGGAAATTCCGTATATTTTCCTAATACCGTTATCCCAATGTTACCAGAAGAGCTGTCAAACGGCTGGTGCTCACTAGTGCCAAAAGCAGACAGACCCTGTATCGCTGTAGATATCTGGATTGATGAAAAAGGTCAAAAAACTCATCACCGGTTTCGTCGTGCTATGATGCGATCGGCAGCTCGCCTTACCTATAGCCAGGTCCAGAACTTCCGTGATGGTATCGTCGAGAAAGATTTATCGAAACTTCCTCCAAATCTTATACCCGATCTTTATGGCGCTTTTAAAGCGCTCGACAGTGCCCGACGCCAAAGAGGAGTGATTGATCTAAGCCTCCCCGAAAGGAAAATCACGGTTGGACAGGATAATTTAATTTTAGGTGTTGAAACTCGGGTTAGATTAAATAGCCACAGGCTTATCGAAGAATTTATGATATTAGCAAATGTATGTGCTGCGGAAACACTGGAAACGCTCAAAATACCCTGCATGTATCGTATCCATGATGATCCTGCAGCGGATCGCGTGGTAGCATTGCGGAAATATTTGAAAACCCTTGGTCTAGACTTGAACGGTGGCCAGGCTGTGCGACCACGTCATTTTGCGACGCTCTTACAAAGGGCGAATACCCGGCCAGATTTCATGGGCATTCAGGACGCCATTCTTAGGTGCCAGTCGCAGGCGATTTACAGTCCCGACAATGTCGGGCATTTTGGACTCGCCTTACGCCGTTATGCTCACTTCACATCACCTATTAGGCGCTATTCCGACCTACTCGTGCATCGCGCGCTAATCCGAGGATTAAAATTTGGTGATGACGGCTTGCCGATCGAAGCGGCCGAGGAATACCCCAGAATAGGAGAACAGATATCGGCGACGGAACGTCGGGCAATGGCTGCGGAACGGGATGCGTTTGACAGACTAGCAACGGTATATCTGTTCGACAAAGTCGGAGAAGAGTTTAATGCCCGTATTACCGGCGTAGAACGTTTTGGCCTATTTGTAGAGTTGATTGATGTCGGTGCCAGCGGTTTAATCCCCTTATCTATACTGACAGGGGGCTACTACCGATTAGATACAGATCGCAAGGGCCTATTTCTTGACGGTTCAAATACGGGATATAAGCTTGGAGAGTTCTTAAAAGTCCGCCTCAAGGATTGTAATATAGCTACGGGCGGATTGATAATAGAGCCAGTCCAGCAAACCTTTGGGGGAAACAAAAAGCTGAAAGTCCGCCATAGACGTGGAAAACATACAAACAAGCGCGCTCGAAGAAAAAGGTAAAGACTAAGCTTGTGTGCTATTCTTGTTTCTACTTTTCATCTATTGATTTGAACCGCTAGAGGACGAACCGATAAATGCCGGTTAGGCAGGCAAAAATCATGGATATCTTTACCTTACAAACTTGTATTTAGGCTGCCGTTTAAGTTTCGAAAAACTTGACAGCGCGCCATACTAGATTATGTTGCGCCCATCAAATTCCAGTGTGCGGACCAGAATATTATGGCCAAGGCTAATTCAATACAGATTAAACTTGTGAGTAGTGCTGAAACCGGTTTTTACTACATTACCCGCAAAAACCCGAGGACACTCACAGACAAGGTTGAGATGCGGAAATATGATCCGGTCGTGCGTAAGCACGTGATGTTTAAGGAAGCCAAGATCAAGTAAATTATACGAAACGTTATTAAATGAAGCTGCCCTAGGTTTCTATGGCTGCTTTAATTTAGATATAAAACGTCAAAGCAATAGCGAACTAGCGTAAATAAGACAAACCTAATTCAATCAATTCTTGTAAAAGTTAGGTTTAGGGATCCTTAGCCGGCGGCATTACAACCTTTATATGCAGCTCCTCAAGATGAGTATCGTCTGCGAGGGCAGGTGCGTTCATCAATAGGTCTTGTGCTTGCTGAGTCATCGGGAACATTGTTACTTCACGAATATTTGGTTCATCTGCTAACAACATTACGATACGATCTATTCCTGGCGCGGAGCCACCGTGCGGCGGCGCGCCGTATTTTAAAGCGTTGATCATTCCGCTAAACCGGGTATCCACCTCATTCTGGGGATACCCCGCTATATCAAATGCTTTGTACATAATTTCTGGCAAATGATTCCGAATAGCACCACTGGAAAGCTCTATACCGTTACAAACGATATCGTATTGGTACGCTTTAATGTCTAAGGGGTTTTCCTTCTCCAAAGCCTCAAGTCCGCCTTGTGGCATTGAAAATGGATTGTGACTAAACTCTACCTTACCAGTGCGTTCATCACGCTCGTACATTGGGTAGTCGACGATCCAGCAGAAATTAAATTGGCCTTCATCAATCAAACCAAGCTCCAAACCAATTCTATCCCGTGCTAGTCCAGCAAAACTTGCAATATCATTCTCTTGCCCACAGGCGAAAAAAACCGCATCACCATCGCGAACACCTGTCGTATCTTGGAGCATAACGATACGCTCACTATCCAAAAATTTAGCGATGGGGCCCTTAGCTTTGCCATCTTCAAAAATTATGTAGCCTAAACCACCAGCACCTTCCTCGCGTGCCCATTCGTTAAGTTTATCAAAAAAGCTCCTTGGCATTTCAGCTGCCCCGGGCGCAGGTATTGCCCGGACGACAGATCCTTTTTCAATTGCGGACGCAAAGATTTTAAAGTCGGTTCCCTGCCATACTTTTGTAACTTTACTCATCACAATTGGGTTACGAAGATCGGGTTTATCATTTCCGTACTTCAGCATTGATTGAGCAAAAGGAATCCTCGGAAATGGCAATGGGGTTACATTTTTACCACCCCCAAATTCTTCAAAAATTCCATGTAAAACAGGTTCAATCGCGCTGAAAACATCTTCTTGAGTTACAAAAGACATTTCAATATCTAACTGATAGAACTCACCTGGAGACCGGTCTGCGCGAGCATCTTCATCGCGAAAGCATGGGGCTATTTGGAAATACCGATCAAACCCTGCAACCATGATCAACTGTTTAAACTGCTGAGGTGCTTGCGGCAGCGCATAAAAGTTGCCTGGGTGAAGGCGGCTTGGAACCAAGAAATCCCGCGCCCCCTCTGGCGATGTGGAAGTGAGAATCGGCGTTTGAAACTCTGTAAATCCTTGGTCAGTCATTCGTCGCCTAATGCTCGACACAACGTCCGAACGTAATTTTATATTGCGGTGCAACCGCTCCCGACGCAGATCTAAAAAACGGTATCGCAGGCGAGTTTCCTCTCCATAATCTTGATCTGAATTTACTTGAAGTGGTAACTGTTCTGCGGGGCCCAGCAACTCTATTTCGGCGATTACTAGCTCTACCTCACCTGTAGGTAAATTGGGATTAATAGTCTCTTCACTTCGGCGGACAATTTTTCCGGTTACACAAATTACCGATTCAAGCCGAAGAGATTCTAATTCGGGAAATACTGGGCTAGAAGCATCAACGACACATTGCGTAATTCCAAAATGATCCCGCAAATCAACAAACAAAAGGTTACCGTGATCACGCCTTCTATGAATCCAACCAGATAGGCGTGCTATCTCACCAGAATCTGCCATCCTTAAAGCGTCACAATTATGGGTTCTATATCGATGCATATGGGTTCCAGCCGGAAAATAGAAAATGCCGAATAAGCGGGGGAATGGCCACAGAATGGACTGTCTTGTCAAGGATTTATACAAAAATAACCAAGCTAAATCTTTCATGCGCTATTATATTTGTGTATAGCTTTTAAATGTCTTTTATTTCTAAAACTGATAGCTTAACGGCTTTTTGTGAACGTCAGGCAAATTCCCAGTTCATTACAGTCGATACTGAATTTCTTCGTGATAAAACGTATTGGCCACAACTTTGTGTTATCCAAATAGGTGGCCCAGATGAGGAAGCCGCCATTGACGCCTTAGCTGAAGGAATAGATTTAACGCCATTATTTGACCTGATGCGAAAACCCGACCTCCTCAAAGTCTTCCATGCGGCGCGCCAAGATTTTGAAATATTTTATCGGTTGACAGGAGAACTACCATCGCCGGTCTCAGATACACAAATTTCCGCAATGGTCTGCGGTTTTGGTGACTCCGTAGGATATGAGAAATTAGTGTCGCAGCTTGCGAGACAACAGATCGACAAATCGATGCGTTTCACCGATTGGAAGCATCGTCCGTTATCAAAAAAACAACTTGATTATGCTCTTGCGGATGTAACACACCTCCGGGTTGTTTATGAGAGCCTTTCTGATCTTCTAAAGAAGAATGGTCGTGAGGATTGGGTTAGGGAAGAACTTGCCGCTCTCCTAGACCCCTCACTATACAAATTCGAAGTGAACGAAGCGTGGCGGCGTTTGAAGGTTCGTAATCCAAACCCAAGGATGCTCGCAATTCTCCGAGAGATTGCCGCTTGGCGTGAAGAAGAAGCCCAAACTAAAGACGTCCCACGCAATAGAATATTGCGTGATGACGCGTTAATCGAGCTCGCGATCCAAAAGCCCAAAACACCAAAAGATCTCCAAGCTATGCGGGGTCTTCATGGCGGACAAACCAAAGGAGATATTGCTGAGAAAATTCTGGGCGCAATTTCCCGTGGAATGGCTCTTCAAATCAACCAATGCCCCCAAGTAGCAAAAGCGAACAGGAATCTGCCAAAATCTGGGCCCACCGCTGAATTACTCAAAGTGCTTTTAAAAATGAAATGTGAGAAACATTCTGTAGCGCAAAAACTTATCGCTAACTCTCATGATATTGACGAGTTGGCACGCGATGACAATGCAGATATCGCTGCGCTCAAGGGCTGGCGGCGCAAGATTTTTGGCGACGACGCAATCGCTTTAAAACATGGAAAAATTGCCATGACAGTAGAGGGTAATTCAATTCAGCTGGTAAAAACTATTTAGAAGCAAACCGGCCTCACTTGCCAACCGGCATTTCTTCCAAGACAGATCGCACCAATGGCACTGAAATTGTTCTTTTCTGAGCTAATGCCGCTTCATCTAAGACCCCAATGAGATCTCGCGCTGCGCCCAAACTACGATCCATCCGACGTAACATATATGAGATCACACCTGGTTCGACACGAAGTTGACGATCTAAGAATAATTTTACTAGTACTGCCTCCAACAGAACATCGTCAGGCATTCCAATTTTAATAACGGGCGCCGCCCGAAGCCGTGATCCAAGGTCTGGGAGATGGAATTCCCAACGTCCAGGGGGCGAATTCGCTGAGGCAAGGATAGTACCCCCGCATTCCGCAACCCTATTATAAAAATAAAAAAAGTTCTCTTCGTCTACAATTTCAGGTTCTAAATCAATAATAAAGCAACAGTCATTTAGGCTAACGCTCTCAATGCGTGCTTCAATCTCCGCCTGCCTTAAGAGGTAAGCCCCAGATTGTTTCTGCCAGACCGCCGCCAGATGGCTCTTGCCGCACCCGGGAGGTCCGCATAAGACAGCAAAAGGGGCAGGCCAATTGGGCCAACGGTCTATAAAATCAAGGGCCGGTTTATTACAAGACGTAACAAAGAAGTCTTCCCTCCCATCGGCGGGGCGATGCGGCAGATCTAGGGCTAATTGAGCGCGGTTGGTCATTCCTCCGCTTCTTGGTCTTTCGTCTCTTCAAGATAGGCCTTACTGGTTTTATATTCGGTAATAAAAAACCGCCCAAGCACGCCAATAACAGCTCCAAGAGGAATTGCGAGGA
>CAYZDH010000077.1:0-11379 GCA_964477025.1 uncultured Rhodospirillaceae bacterium
GCAGCAGGTTTTCATGCCCCAAGGTAATATAAACGCCAACAAGCAATGCCTTGTCAGCTAGAGGGTCAAGATAACTACCAAGAATTGTTGCTTGCCCGAGTTGCTTGGCAATGTATCCGTCTACCGCATCGGAAACTCCGGCAGCAACGAAGAGCCAGAAAGCTCCAAAATAATAACCATTCAAAATTAAATAGATCATGACCGGTACGGCCATGAGACGCGCAAGAGAGATTAAATTAGGAATACTCATTCTGTAAAACTTTTGAAATACTCTGCAGACCGAGGTCCAACAAAACATTTGTTTTAGTTATAAAAATTTTAGTCATTCTGGCTGAATATTTCCAACTTCCAATAGACTGATCCCCGCGTCAAGACGATATCGCGTTGCGACAAAGATAAACTTAACTGGTCGGGGTGCCCAATATATTGAACTCGGATCAAAGCAGAGTTAAGGGATACCCTCACTATCTCTATCTTTTGGACAAACGGATTAGTTTTAAGTTTATTTTTTAACAAGACCAAATCGGATAGTCCTTGAAGATTTGCCTGAGCAATCAACTTCCGACTATCTTCGAAACGTAACAAATTATCTTTTTTCCAATCCTCTTCGATCTCGTCTCGTAAATGAATGGCTGCATCCGAAAGAATGCTTTGTAAAGGTTGACCTTTGGTATTATTCAAACTTTTGATTGAAGTGCGATCGCTGCCCCTTGGACTTAGCCAACTAGTCGCCAATTCGATTGTTTGTTTTCCTTGCAAGTCTTTGATAGTAGCTACCGTTAAAAGTGCTTTTGCGGCCCCATAACGTTGGGAAATCGATTTAATTCGTTCATCATTTCCGATCACTGCCTGTTCAGGACTAATGTCAGCAATATCTGGGGTCACGCCCTTTGGCACTATTAAGTCAATCAGCCCATCACTATTAGGAAGTTTTCTCCAAGCCTTTAACCAAAGATTACCCGAATCCCACAGCTGTAATGTTGCTTGAACACGCAATAAAGGCAAAACAATCATTGCCTTGCTCTTTGTCTCTGCGAATCGTATACCCGCGTTACGCAAATAGATTCGAACAGCAGATGGGTTAAATCTAACTACAAACTTTGCTAAATATCTAACTGGTGAAGTTTTCTCTTCTACAACTTCAACTCCTGCAACTAACTGCACAAGCTGTTTATCCAAAAGCTTTGGAAGGTTTGAAAAATCCCTAACCAGAACAATTCGTTTCATCAATCTCTTGTGCGCTTCTTTTTGTCCTATTTTAAGAGCTGCTTCTCTTGCAACCGCAGCCGATTCGGCTGTTACATCAACTTTAACATTTTTGACGGTATACACTTCTCCTGATTGAGCCGCAGTAGAACACGGATAAAGCAGAGAAAATAAAGTTGCACACGTTACTAGCGTTTGAATAAAGGCAGACGTTGCAAACCAGATGGGATTAAGTATCTTCACTAAACACCGAGGCAATGGAATTATCATAGATTATCTCTTTTAAAGCATGCGAGAAAGCCATTAACAGTCGTAGCTACAAAGATGCCGGAGTTGATGTTGGTGCTGGTGCAGCGTTAGTCGACTCTATAAAGCCACTCGTCAGGACCACTTCACGCCCTGGTGCTAATGTGGAAATCGGCGGATTCGGAGGTATGTTTGACGTCGCCGCCGCCGGATTTAAAGATCCTATATTAGTAGCCGCCACCGATGGCGTGGGCACAAAGTTAAAAATAGCCGTTTCTGCAAACGATCATTCTAGCGTCGGCACTGATCTTGTAGCCATGTGCGTCAATGACCTGGTAGTTCAAGGCGCAGAGCCACTATTTTTTCTAGATTATTTTGCGACAGCTAAGCTTATCCCAAGCCGTGCCGAGGAAGTAATTAAAGGTATTGCCAGTGGCTGTAAACAAGCCGGCTGCGCACTAATTGGCGGAGAGACGGCCGAAATGCCAGGTATGTATCAAGGAGATGATTATGACCTCGCAGGTTTCTCAGTTGGTGCGGTGGAGCGCAATAATGTCCTTACAGGCGCACAAATTGCTGCTGGGGACCTTGTTCTAGGATTAAGATCGAATGGTCTTCATTCAAATGGGTTTTCCCTAGTAAGAAGCGTCATAAATAATTTAGGGCTCAAATATGAAGATGAAGCGCCGTTCAGCAACGTCCCTCTGGGTAAAACCTTACTCACTCCGACCAGGATATATGTAAAGTCTTGTTTATCTGCCCATAATGCAGGTCTAATCAAAGGCCTTGCTCACATCACCGGCGGCGGCTTGATCGAAAATATTCCACGTATTTTGCCAGAAGGCCTGAGTGTTCAGCTAGATGGTAGAAGTTGGAAAATAAATGATGTTTTTAAATGGCTATCAAGGGTAGGTAAAATCAAGCCTCAAGAAATGGCTCGAACGTTTAATTGTGGAATTGGAATGATCGCCATCATCGCACCAGAACTCTTGGAAGAAGCAATGAGAATATTTTCAGAGGCTGGTGAAACCGTTTATAAGATCGGAGTAGTCCGCAACGCTGATCACAAAGAACCGGTTGAAATAATTGACTGGGAAGAAGTATGGGAAGGCTGAAAACTGCCATCTTAATTTCTGGCCGCGGCTCAAATTTGCAGGCTCTCCTGGATTATTGTTCAAAGAATGATGCTGCAGCCGAAATCAAACTTGTTGTATCTAATGTTCCTGATGCCATTGGCCTTAGACGAGCGAACGAGGCTGGGGTTTCAACAGAGGTGATAAATCACAAGCTCTATTCTGATAGAGAAACTTTCGAAAGTGTGATAACAAAGACCCTAAAATTTCATAACATTGAACTAGTTTGCCTAGCTGGTTTTATGCGCCTTCTAACCAGTAGCTTTGTTGACTGCTGGCGAGACAGGCTAATCAATATTCATCCCTCTCTACTTCCGGCCTTCAAAGGTATAAAAACCCATGAACGTGCACTTAAGGCAGGGGTGCGCTTCTCTGGTTGCACCGTGCATTACGTTAGAACAGAAATGGATTCGGGACCAATTATCAGCCAAGCCGCAGTTCCGATCCACCAAAATGACAACCCGGATATTCTTGCCGCGCGCGTACTAGCCGCTGAACATCTCTGCTACCCTCACGCTCTGTCTCTAATCGCAAGAGGCAAAACACAAATTGTCGATGAGAAGGTACTCATCGAGGGGAACGAGACCCAGGATACGGTGCTCATTAATCCAGATGGGAAATTTTAATCAAAGCTTTCCAAATTTGAACTTCAAAGATAATTTTACGTTATGAATAGAGATTAACCAGATCGCAGGAGCAGAAATTATGTCAGATGTTACTGAAACCGTTGCTGAACAGACTAAAAAGGGTTGGGCAGGATTTTCAAAATTTATGTTAATCAGCACAACAACCGTTCTCGCAATCGTTGCCCTTATGGCCCTTTTTCTACTTTAGGAAAATAATTACCGTTCCATCAAAACAGATGGTCCACGCCAAGGCTTTTGCTAACCAACCAATTCAGTTTGACTAAAAAAGAATGCGATTTCAATTGCGGCGTTGTCGGCTGAGTCGGAGCCATGAACCGAATTTGCCTCTATAGATTCTCCAAAATCCTTTCGAATTGTGCCCTCATCGGCATTCGCTGGATTTGTCGCACCCATAATTTCCCGATTAGCAATAACAGCGTTATCGCCTTCCAATACCTGGACTACGACTGGTCCAGAGCACATGAATTCACAGAGGTCGCTAAAAAATGCCCGCCCTGCATGGACTGCATAAAATCCCTCCGCCTGCGCACGCGTCAGATGAATACGCTTTTGGGCAATAATTTTCAGTGCTTTTTCCTCAAAGCGGGCGTTAATTTTGCCTGTGAGGTTTCTGCGTGTGGCGTCCGGTTTAATAATAGATAAGGTTCTTTGAATAGCCATGTGAATTTAGCTCTCGTTTTATGACGGCGGCGGCCTTATATACGTTCATAATCTCTACGGCAACCTTCTCGTTGGAATGCGCTGGTGATAAAACCGATATTCCACGTGTGATAAGTGAAATTTTCTTACTCAGCTGCTTTTTCCCAGCGTCCACTTTCTGTTTGTTTCCAATATGTTAGACTAAGACCGCGATCATTATAAGTTTTCCAGCGTTCCCTCGCTGCAACAACAGCTTTATCGTCATTGCCATTGAAAATTTCTAGGCAACGCTCATAATCTTCATACGCAGTTTCATCCGCACCTTCAGTTAAAATTAAGACTTCAGCGTCGTTAGGATTAGTAAAATCAGTAGTTAGCCAAATTGGTTGTTGGGGACCATTCCCTTCTTTATCAGTCCCGTGAGGTAAGAAGGATGCCGCATCACTGGTCCAAAGTGTACTATTGAGGAAATCTACTCTTTCTACCGAATCTGTCCTGACAACAACGTGTTTCCCTGAAGCCAAAATTTTTTCAAGCAAGCGCAAAAGCGCATCAGGGAGAGGTGTTTTAGTTAGGTGGTAGAATCCGATTTCTGTCATTCTAAGAAACCCAATTACTTACTTTCATACTGATCGGCAACCAACCTATCCAAAAGCCTAACGCCAAACCCTGTGCCACCCTTTGGCACCGTTGCGGAATCAGATTTTGACCATGTCACACCCGCAATATCTAAATGAGCCCAAGCAACACCTTCTTGAATAAATCGCTGTAAAATTTGTGCTGCAGTTATACTTCCGGCATCACGACCACCAACATTTTTCATATCAGCGATTTGTGAATGAACCTGTTTGTCATAGGATGCTCCCAAGGGCATACGCCACAACTCTTCACCAGTCGCTTTTCCTGCAACCAATAGTTGTTCTGCGAGTTTGTCATTATTAGAGAACATGCCTGCATGATGATATCCGAGAGAAACAATAATCGCACCCGTCAGTGTCGCGAGATCAATTACAGTATGAGGCTTGAATGTTTTCTGGCACCACCACAAAGCATCAGCGAGGACTAATCTACCCTCTGCATCAGTGTTTATTACTTCAATAGTTTGGCCTGACATCGTTTTTACGACATCGCCTGGGCGTTGCGCTGTGCTCGAGGGCATATTTTCAACGAGCCCTAAAATACCGATAGCATTAACCTTCGCCTTTCTAGAAGCCAACGCATGCATAACACCCGAAACAACCCCGGCACCGCCCATATCCCATTTCATGTCTTCCATACCACCAGCGGGTTTAATTGAAATACCACCGGTATCGAAGGTTACCCCTTTTCCAACGAACGCAATCGGACGCGTTTTTTTCGATTTCGTTTCTCCATTCCATTGCATGGCGACCATTCTGGGAGCATTCGCGCTTCCTTGCGCAACACCAAGAAGGGCTCCCATGCCAAGCTTTTTCATTCTTTTTTCATCAAGGATCTGAATTTTAACTCCGAGTTTAGTTAGCGAGCGCAAGCGGGCTACAAAACTAATAGGATAAATCACATTCGCCGGTTCAGAGACCAGGTCACGGGTAAAGAATACACCATCCACAACACTTCGAAGCGGTACGAATTTGCTGCGAGCTCCATTAACGTCTTTCAACATCACAGATAACGACGTCAGTGAAGGTTTGTCTTTATCTTTATCTTTATCTTGCGTTTTATACTTATTAAAACGGTAACTTCTCAGATGACAGCCATAAGCTATATTGGCTGCAAATTCTGCATTACTGATTTTTACACCTCGAATCGTATCAACGAGTACAGACGCAGAATTTACACCTGAAACCGCGAGCGAACGATAAATGGCACCACCCAAAGACTGAGCAGCCAGGTCATCAACTTTGTCTGGGGCGCCTATCCCGAGGAGTAAAATTTGTTTTGCACTAACACCTTCAGGTCCTAATACAACTAACGTCTGACCTTTCGCTCCGTTAAACCTACTACTTTCCAAGGCTCGTTTTAGAGATCCTTTAGTAGCCTTATTTAATTGATTAGCGCTTTCCGACATCTTTCCGCCATCGGCAACGAAAACCACATAGGCACCAAGGCGGTTTAGGGTTGGTCTTGCAAAGGTTACACGCATTTTTATATTTCTCCGGTCTTTTTAAAACATTACACTCAAATGAATAATTGCCGCACTTTACCAAGGAGAGTGTTAAAGAAAAGTCGTTTTGGTATTGATTGACATATATTGATAAATTGAAATTGTTTCTAAATACGATTTGCCTGATAAAAAACAGTCTTACCGTCCAGAAACCGAAAAGGATAGATGATAGTATACTGCTCTGATGCTATGACCAGGGTCAATCAATGGAAATATTACTGAGGTCACGCATCTCAGCAAGATATCGATCGGATTAAAATTAAATCGTGAAAAGAATATTCTGGTATATATTTAGACAGCTCCTCGTGGCAACAATCTTAGTTGCGACAACACTTACCTGCATGGTGTGGCTGACACAGTCCCTTAGATTTGTAGAAATGATTGTAAATCGGGGTTTATCGATTCCGCTTTTCCTCAACTTCACGTTATTGCTTCTTCCCACATTCTTTGCATTTATTTTACCAATTGCGGTCTTTGCATCAGTAATATTCACATATAACCGGCTAATTATTGATAGTGAACTTATTGTGATGAGGGCGAGTGGCTATAGTCAGTTCATGATAGCCAGGCCGGCTTTAGTGCTGGCTGCACTCGTGACATTAGTTTGTTTTTCAATAACAACGTATTTCTTACCGGCCTCTTATCGCGAGTTTAAAGATTTACAATTTTCTTTACGAAATTCATTGCCATCGATCCTTTTGCAGGACGGAGTATTTAATACTGTTATGAAGGGTGTCACGGTATATGTCCGAAAAAAAAACGATGAGGGAGAACTGTCCGGTATAGTCATTCATGATTCCCGTTCACCGAAAAGCCCGGTCACAATGATGGCAGAGCGTGGCGTCATTATCTTAAGTCAACGAGGCCCGCGCGTGGTGATGGTTAATGGCAATCGACAACAAGTTGACCCAAAGGATGGACATCTATCACTATTGTATTTTGACCGGTACTCCTTTGACATCGGCAAAAGAAATAAAGACCCGATAACACGTTGGCGAGAGCCCCGCGAACGATACCTCAAAACATTGATAAGACCTGATCCCAAAGACCCTCATGATATGCAGTGGTACAACAAACTTATTATGGAAGGGCATCACAGACTGTCTATGCCTTTTTTCCCTCTCGCATTTACGTTTGTGGGGCTAGCATTACTCCTCGGAGGTAGCTTTAATCGTCGAGGTCAACTGTGGCGTGTGCTTTCCGCCGTAGGTGTAATAATAATTTTGGAAACAAGTCATTTAGGGGTAAAAAACCTCGGTGAAAAAGCCATTAACCTTGCATTTTTAATGTACCTAATTCCAATACTACCTATCATTATCAGTGCGTGCTTCCTTAGCAATTTAGTGTCTATAACCAAACGCAAATCAAAACTTCAAACAGATCAAACTATGTCGGAAACGGGCTCAACTTAATGCGTCTTCGCCCTACCTTAGCTAGATATATCAGCCGCCAATTTCTAATTTGGTGGTTTGGCTTTTTTGTTGTTTTAGTGGCTCTAATAGGTTTATTCGACACAATTGAGATCATGCGTCGGACTTCTAGATTCAATAATGTTACAATCGCAGATATAATATCACTTGTCCTCTTTAAGCTGCCTCACTTAGCACAAATGGCTATCCCTTTTACTGTTCTTTTTGGCGGAATGATGGCATTTTGGCGCCTCAATCGACATCATGAACTTGTTGTTGCCCGGTCATCGGGGGTATCTGCTTGGGAATTTTTAACACCGGTCTTAATTGTTTCAGCGCTAATAGGTATTATCCAGATTACAGTTTATAGCTCCTTTGCATCTGCCATGATGTTTCGCTACGAGCAACTAGAAGCACAAACCTTTAAAAATCGTAGCCTCGCTGCAATTTCTGGAAAAGGGTTATGGCTGCGCCAGCCTATTTCGAGTGGAGATTACATCCTGCATGCATCCAAAATCAAACCACCCGAGATGTCTTTAAAAAACATCACTATCTTTAAGTTTCGCGGAGCAGAGATTTTTGCCTCTCGTATTGATGCAGAAACAGCAAAACTTGGTATCCAACAATGGCATCTTGAGAATGTGCGGATTACCGCACCGGAAAAACCACTCCAGGTTTTGCAAAACCTCACTCTTCCGACAAATTTAACTCAAGAAAATATACAAGATAGCTTCGGGAAACCGGAAACCATTTCATTCTGGGCACTACCAGGATTTATTAAAGTTCTCGAACAAGCCGGTTTTTCGGGATTAAGGCACCGTCTGTACTGGCATTCGCAGCTCGCCGGCCCAGCCTTACTTTGTGCAATGATTTTATTAGCCGCAGCATTTACGTTACGACCCACACGTCGCGGCGGGGCTACCTTGACAGTAGTCACAGGTGTAGCTGCAGGGGTCTTGATTTATTTTTTAACGGATATCGCTCACGCCTTGGGGCTGTCCTCGCGCCTTCCAGTGTTTCTTGCTGCATGGAGCCCGGCGACTGTCGGTATTTTATTGGGAACAGGATTGTTGTTTCATTTGGAAGACGGATAGATCCTTGCAAAAACTCCTAACCATTTTTCTGTGTTTTTTGCCTTTCCTTTGCCTCAGCAAACCTTCTTCCGCACAAACTTTGAAACCACAGACAAGAACTGAGCAATCGGGGGATATTTTGTTTAAGGCAGACGCCCTACGACAGGACCGAGAGCTAGGTGTCGTTGTTGCTACGGGGTCTGTTGAAATGTTGGAGGGCGAGCGAATTCTTAGGGCTGATAAGGTCAGCTACAACCAAGAAAAGGATCTCGTAATCGCAACCGGAAACGTGGTCTTAATGGAACCAAGCGGTGATGTATTTTTTGCTGATCAAGTTGAATTAACTGGGGATTTCAAGACTGGTATAGTCGAAAATATCCGAATCCTTATGACCGACGACGCGCGTATGGCAGCAGTTGGAGGACGACGTTTTGACGGCGAACAGTTGGAGTTACATAAGGCCGTCTATTCCCCTTGTCGAGGCTGCAGTCACTCCCCCGAAACTCCACTATGGCAAATCAAAGCTTTTAACGTTTTTCATGACAAAATCGAACAAAGTGTCGAATACCGAGACGCTTTTATGGAATTTTTGGGGGTACCAATTTTCTATACCCCATATTTTTCGCACCCTGACCCAACGGTCAAACGCAGGAGTGGGTTTTTACCCCCCCGTTATGGTTCTAATTCTATTTTAGGAGCCACTTTAGAAACCCCATATTATTTCAATATTGCGGCTGACAAGGATGCGACTATCCGTCCAATATCGACAACTAATGAAGGTATGGTCCTCGCCGCCGAGTACCGACAACATTTTTCTGATGCCCAAATTATCCTCACAGGAAGCGGCACACATGGTACCACAAGTAACGGCGGCCAAGATTTTCGGGGTCACCTCTTCTCCTCAATCAAGGCAGATATAAATAATTCGTGGCGTGCCGGAGCCGAATTTCGGCTAACATCAGATGACACCTATTTACAACGATATGATTTTGATGAGGTTGATACGCTTAAGAATCATGCCTTTGTCGAGGGTTTCAATGGACAAAACTATGCATCTGCTCAAGGTATTTTTTGGCGTGGTTTACGAAATGCCGATGACCCCGCAACCATGCCCCTCATCGCACCAGTTTTAGATTTAAATTTTATTACCCCAGTCGGCACAAGTAATGCCCGATGGAAACTTGATGCAAACTTCTTATCATTAACAAGAACTGAGGGAACTGATAGTAAACGTTTCTCAGTAAAAAATTCGTTGGAATTACCACATATCGCTGCAACCGGTGAAGTGTATCATCTATACGCTTCACTGCAGACCGATGCTTATTACGGCAGTAATGTACAAGAAAATTCTGGCAATACTTCAACGGGATTCTCCGGTCGAGTCTTTCCACGTATCGGTATGGACTGGCGGTTCCCTTTTTCTCGCAGAAGCGGGTCCACTGCACAAATCATAGAGCCCGTTGTAGGTGTTCAATTTGCCCCAAATGGTGGCAATCCTGAACAAATATCTAACGAGGACAGCCAAGATATAGAATTCGACGAGACCAACCTCTTTAGCCGCAACAGGTTTACTGGCCTTGATCGGGTAGAAGGAGGACACCGAATATATTATGGCCTGCATCTCGGAAACATGGGCACTAATGGTTATTCAAATGGTTTTATTGGTCAAAGCTATCGTGTGAAATCCAATAATGATTTTGCTGCTAACTCGGGGTTAAACGATCATTTTTCCGATATTGTTGGAAAGCTCTCTGTGCAGCCTTCACCTGAGGTTAAACTTCAATATAGATTTAGAATAGACAAGGATGATTTTTCAGCTCGCAGAAACGAGTTATCTGGAAATGCAGGACCGCCAATTCTCAAATTTAATTTAAATTATAGTTTTTTTGACGAGGGTTCGGGTTCTGGAGAATTTTCAGATCGTGAGGAACTCAGCTACGGATTTTCTTCTCAATTTTCGAAATCTTGGTCTCTAGAAGCATCAACAAAACGCGACCTACAACTCTCAAATACCATAGAACAAGGCGTTGGTTTAAAATTTGAGTGCGACTGTTTCACGATGAAGCTTAACTTCATCAGAACTTTTACGCAGGATCGCGATGTCAAACCCTCAGATACTATTTTTTTTTAGTTTATTTATAAGTATATTTGTGAGATCTACACTAACGCTAATAGTCCCAAAAACTATTTTGAAAAATGAACATCACAAAATTATGAGAAATTTTATCCAACGCAAATTTTTTTCCAAAAACATCACAATAATTTCAATTTTATTAAGCTTTTTACTTTTCTATTCCGGTACTGCTGCCTTTGCGCAGGGCATCCAAAGGATCGCCGCGATTGTCAATGATGATGTTATTTCAATATATGATTTGCAAGCCCGAATGCAGGTCGTAATCATTTCATCAGGCATTAGGCCCTCTCACAAAACAAAACAGCGCCTCAAACACCAAGTGTTGAGAACGCTTATTGACGAGAGGCTTCAATTACAAGAAGCGAAAACGCGAAATATTTCTGTTTCAAGACGAAATATCGAAACAGCAATGAGCGTCCTTGAAAAACAGAACAACCTTAAGCCCGGAAGATTTACTGCCTTTATAAAAGCAAAAGGACTGCCAGAAACTGCAGTGGTCGAGCGCCTCAAAGCTCAAATTGCATGGTCTAAATTAATACGACGGCGTCTTGTGCCGCGCATAATAATCAGCGACGAGGAAGTAAAAGAGGTTTTAGATAATCTTGAAAAACGTAAAGGACAAATTGAATATCGTATTTCGGAGATATTCCTCCCTATCGATAGTGCAAACCCAGAATCTAGGGTTAAAAAAACTGCCCAACGTCTAGCTAAAGAACTCAAAGCGGGCGCTAACTTTGCAGCGGTTGCCA
>CAYZDH010000078.1:0-3945 GCA_964477025.1 uncultured Rhodospirillaceae bacterium
ATCTTCATTTAGTTGACCGTCGTAATCAATTTCTGTCAATACATATAGTCTCTTGGGAGGACCAAGAAAATAGTCTTTCGAGAAAGAAAAAAGTTTCTTATTAGTAAACTGGAGAAAAATTGAATGGCCATTTTTAGCGGCAGTGGACCAGAAGAAAAAGCGCATGCGTTATATGCGGCAGCTATAAATCAAGCACGGCAAGAATTTTTGTTCAAGGATTTTGGGGTGCCAGATACTATTGATGGGCGCTTCGACATGATTTCTCTTCATATGTTTCTCATTTTGCGTCGTCTCAAAGCGGAGACCCACAGGACGGCAGGACTGGCTCAATGTCTATTTGATACGATGTTTGCTGATATGGATCGATCCCTGCGAGAAATGGGGGCTGGCGACCTTGGGGTAGGGCGTAGGGTTAAAGTGATGGCTACTGCTTTTTATGGAAGATTGTCCGCCTACGAAAAAGCGATGGCTAATAATGATGCTGCCGCCCTTGCGGAAGCAATTCAACGTAATATCTTTCGAGAAGATGAGGCTAAGAGCCAAGATTCTACAAGAATTGCTAATTATACTAATTGGGTCGCGGACGCATTATTGACATTTTCTATTGATGATTTACTAGAGGGACATTTGACTTTCCCAGATATGATATCCCTAGAAAATTTTTAAAAAAGCAGTTTAAGAGTTATGGTCAATAAATTAGAACCTGAATTTTCATTTATTGTGCACCCCTCTGAGTTAGTGGATGTAGAAAAGAAATTTGAGTTAACAGCCGAATCAGATGAACGTGCTGCACTTTCTAAAAGGTTTGGACTAAAGGCTATCGACGCTTTTAATTTGATACTTAAGATGAAGCATTTAAGGAAGAAAAACGCTATTCGCCTCCGTGGGAAGTTATATGCAACGGTTGTCCAAAGTTGTATCGTTAGCCTGGTTCCCATTAAAAATACTGTTGAAGAAGAATTTGAGATTCTTTTTCGTGAGGAAAATCAGATAGATAGAGACGGGCGCGAAGATGTTGATGAATTGGAACCCTATTTCGAAGATACCATAGATATAGGAGAGATTGCCTCTGGAGAACTTGCCTTAGCGATTGATCAATATCCGCGAGCACCGGGGATTTCTGACGACGTTGTGGAGCATTATTTGGGTAAACAGGATGATCTTAAAAGCAAACCGTTTGGGGGGCTAGCCGCTCTAAAACGAAAGAAGTAAGGTAGAAAAAATTATTGATGTTAATGTTTGAATAAAAAGGCGATTATGTCGCTTGCCGTAGCGATAGAACTTAGGTATGAAACCTGCCGCTTTGCCAAGATCTGGACTGGGAATTTAAATTATGGCTGTACCGAAGAAAAAAACTTCGAAATCCCGGCGCAACATGCGCCGATCGCACCACGCATTGGCTGGAGATGCATATGTTGAATGTCCTAACTGTGGTGAACTTAAACGGCCGCATCATGTCTGTGGGTCCTGCGGGTACTATCGCGAACGTGAAGTTGTTGAAGCGGCTAACGTTTAAGCCGACAATAATTTTTGAAACAAGTAAACGGTAATCGAATTGATCCCGCGGCCGACGATCGCACTGGATGCAATGGGTGGGGATGCTGCGCCAAATATTGTCGTTGAGGGTGCTGCTTTGGCTCGGGACCGATTTCCTGATGTGAAATTTATAATGTTTGGCGATGAGAAACAAATATCGCCCCTTGTAGAGCAATATGAAAATCTTAAAGGTTCCGTTAGTATTTATCACACAGATGATGCGGTAAGTTCTGAAGAACGGCCCGCTGTTGCACTGCGCCAAGGTAGAAACTCGAGTATGCAGTTGGCAATAAATGCTGTGAACTCTGGTGAAGCAGCGGGCATTGTCTCAGCGGGTAACACCGGCGCGTTGATGGCCATGGCTAAAGTTTCTTTAAAGATGTTGCCAGGAATTGATCGGCCCGCCATTGCGGCCCCATGTCCTACAAAAGTGGGTGAAAGTGTTTTGTTAGATTTGGGTGCTAATGTCGAAGGTGATGCTGAAAATCTAGTTCAGTTTGGTATGTTGGGCGCAGCTTTTGCACGGACGGTTTTTGGTATCGAGCAGCCAACGGTCGGATTGCTAAACGTTGGGGCGGAAGAAGTGAAAGGTAGGGATGCTGTCCGTCAGGCAGCAGCGATCTTCCGTGAGCGCAAGCTACCTTTTACCTTTCAGGGGTTTGTCGAAGGGGATGATATTGGTGCGGGCACCGTTGACGTTTTTGTCGTTGATGGGTTTACTGGGAATATAACGCTAAAAACCCTGGAAGGAACTGTGCGTCTCTATTCGGAATATTTGCAGCAAACCTTTAGAAGCTCATTGATGTCAAAGTTTGCTTATTTCCTAGCCCGGCGGGCTTTCGCTAAAATGAAGGCACGAATTGACCCGCGTCGGTACAATGGGGCAACCTTTCTTGGACTAAATGGTGTCGTGGTGAAAAGCCACGGCGGAACAGATGCTTTTGGCTTTGCAAATGCAATTGGTGTGGCCGTGGATATGGCTGCGAATGATATAAATGATTTCATAATACGTGAATTAGCGGAATACGGTGAACAGGATCTGCCGCAGGCACAAATTGTATGACCCGGCAGTCTATTGTCATTGGATACGGGAGTTATTTACCTGAGCGTATAGTCACGAATGAAGAATTAGCTCGCCGTGTTGATACTTCGGATGAATGGATTAGAAAGCGCACTGGGATCTATGAACGGCGTATTGCGGCAGATGGTGAGAAAACTTCTGACCTAGCAATTAATGCCGCTCAGGTGGCGCTCAAAGCTGCTGGTATTGGACCTAATGATATTGATTTAATCGTCCTGGCGACCACAACTCCGGATGAGACATTTCCTGCGACGGCAACACGTGTTCAGGATGCCTTGGGAATGACTAAAGGGGCAGCATTTGACGTGCAAGCAGTTTGTACGGGCTTTATATATGCTTTAAATGTAGCGGACAATTTCATCAGGTTAGGGCAAGCGAATACGGTTTTGGTGATTGGTGCAGAAACCTTTTCACGCATACTCGACTGGGAAGATAGAACAACTTGCGTTTTGTTTGGTGACGGTGCTGGCGCGATAGTCCTTCAGTGTTTGGAACAAGATGAAGGGAGAGAAATGCGCGGAATTTTAAGCAACCATCTTCATTCGGATGGTCGTTACAAGGACTGTCTTTATGTGGATGGCGGCCCGTCGTCCTCTGAATTTGTTGGAAAGCTGCGCATGAAGGGCTCGGAAGTTTTTCGTCATGCGGTTACCAATATGGTCTCGGTTTTAGAGGAAGCCCTTGATAGTAATAATTTGTCTGCCGAAGATATTGATTGGCTTGTTCCCCATCAGGCGAACAAGCGCATCCTAGATAGAACCGCACAAAAGCTTAAATTATCGCCGGAAAAGGTCGTGATCACAGTCGACCGTCATGCCAATACCTCTGCAGCATCCATTCCTCTTGCGCTATCGGAGGCATTAGCGGATGGACGAATTCAAGAGGGGGATATCGTTGTAATGGAAGCAATGGGTGGCGGATTTACCTGGGGCGCGAGTTTGATTCGTTGGTAGACTGTTGGGTACTGTGAGTGCCGTATGGTTTAAACTTCAACTCACTACGATATGTTATTGATATTGACTGCAATATCAGCTTTGGATACCGTCAAAACATGTGAGTTATTGGGGGGTGGGTCATGGTAGAATCGACAGTAACACGTGCGCAACTCAGTGAAGCGGTATATCAGGAAGTCGGATTATCGCGGAATGAATCCGCCGATCTTGTTGAGGATGTACTCAGTGAAATATCTGACATGCTTGTAAGAGGAGAGTCGGTGAAGCTTTCTTCATTTGGTAGTTTTTCTGTCCGACAAAAGGGTGAAAGAAAAGGCCGAAATCCCAAAACTGGTGAAGAAGTACCGATTAAGCCAAGACGAGTTCTAGTTTTTA
>CAYZDH010000078.1:4045-11326 GCA_964477025.1 uncultured Rhodospirillaceae bacterium
GGTGGCCGACGTTACTATAGACCAGAAGATATCGCTCTTCTGATTCAAATAAGATCGCTTCTGTACGAAGATGGCTATACCATTAAAGGTGTACAAAAATTATTTCGTGACGGCGGGCTAAAAAAACAACTTTTGCAAAGAAGTTTTGTCTCGAAAGACATAATTCCTGAGACTATGCAGGTTGAGGCCAAATTTGCTACTGAAATAGCTGGCATAGAGGCATGGAGACGCGATGAATTGCAAGGTATCTTGCAAGAACTAATTTCTCTTAGAAAAATTTTAGATGAAGCATAGGGTTCTTGGGGCTTCTGATTTAATACACTTTCGATACTGATGACTATCGGTTCCCGCATTTAATTTGAGAAGTACCATTTTTGATTGAAACCCAATTCCTCGGTGTTCCAGACGTCAGCGGGTGGATATTTTTTGGCCTCTCCATAGCGGCTTGCTTCACTTCAATTATCGCGATGGTTACCGGGACTGCAGGGGGATTGTTACTCCTGGCTTTGATGGCATTCTTTTTTGAACCAAGCACGCTCCTGCCACTTCATACCATTATAATGCTGTTGACCTCAGTCCATGTCGCAATTCTTTTTTGGCGATATACGCTCAAAGCAACTGTTCTACCGTTTCTTGGTGGATCCATTGCTGGGGCGGCGTTGGGTGCTCAAATCTTTGTCGCGCTTCCTGCGGCTATTCTACAAGGTATTATTGGTGTTTTTATTTTGATCCTAACTTGGCTGCCTAAACTTGCCCGGTCGGGAGGCGAGACCAAACGGTTTGCTGTGGTTGGGTTTGTTATCACTTTTCTCGGTATTTTTGTAAGTGCTACAGGCTCACTGCTAGCTTCTTTTATCGCTAGCGCTGCTCCGGAGCGGCGCAATCATGTGGCTACAATGGGTGCTCTGATGATCTGTAGCCATGTCACTAAGATTGTTGCTTTTGGCATAATGGGAATTGCGCTTAACGCTTATATACCACTTATTATTTCGATGGTTGTGGGAGCTGCAATGGGTAATTGGATTGGTGGTAAGATGTTGGATCGGATGCCCGAACAAGTCTTTCGTACCTTGTTCAAAGTTTTAATAACAATCCTTGGCTTGCGTCTAATTTGGGTTGGTGGAACGGGGATCGGTTGGTTCTAAAGATTACATATTTTGAAAACAGCGCAAGACTGCATCGCGCGAGACTTTTGCTATTTCCGGGTCATAAGCTGGTTTACCTGGGGTAGAAAAGTTGTGAGCCTGTCCCTCGTATACAGAAATTTCCGCATTAGGATGCCCCGCGTAAGAGCCTTTAATCGCGTTCACCTCATCTAACGGGATGGAATTGTCGATGCTACCGAAATGATAGCTGACCGGACACGTAATATTTTTTGTTTCGTCGAGATGAAGGCCGATCTTTGTGCCGTGAAATGCACCGGCGGCACTCACGTCAAGGCGAGAAGCGCAGAGATGCGCATACCGCCCACCAAAACAGAAACCTAAAACAGCAACCTTGCCATTACAGTTGGGCTGATCTTTGAGGTCGTTGATGATGTCTTCAATGTCTAACATTCCCTGTTCTGCATCAAAGGCATTGTAGCGTGCCTGCGCTATTTCACGGTTGGCAGTTGGGCCAGGGTGTTGGCGCCAAAAGATATCAGGCATAGAGACAACAAACCCATCCTTAGCCCATTGGTCACCCATAAGCCGGTTCGTTTCGTCCGCCCCCGAAATTGCTGTCACATAGAGGATGCCGGGATGCTTGTCTCCACCGCTTGGTTGGGTCAGGTAGCTGTCCAAGACTTCGTTGTCTCGGGTGGTAACCTTGATATCTTGGCTGGGCATAGTAAATTTCTTCCCAACTAGGAACTGAATAACGGCAGGACAGCTCCAGCGGCTGCAAACATCTCAGCATCTTTATTTTGGAAGCCAATCATTTGCAGGCCAAGAGGTAAGCCTTGGGCTTCGAGTAAGGGCATGGAAACGGCAGGGACCCCGAGCAGGGACGTGCACACCGTAAAGTTTGGATCACCAGTCCAACCGAGGCCTTCGGGTGCGGCGTCAGGTGCTGACAAGGTGAAGCAGGCTTCGCATTCATCAACTAGAGTTGCAAAAATTTGTCGTATCTCATCCCTCTGTTTAAGAAGATCCCGAAATTCGTCTTGGCTCATAGCGTTTGCCTGCTCAAGACGCTCGCGTGAGCTGTCACTGAGTTTGTCCGCATCCATATCTCGGGCATATGTATTTAAAGGCCAGCGGCCTTCCCACGCATTAATTCCTCGTGAGAGTGAATTTGATTCTGAGATTGCCAGCTCGGCGGTTTCAACAGCCTCATTACTTGCTCTGTCGATGACTTTGACTCCAGCTTCTTCGAACTTATTTCTTGCGGATTGGAGCTGCTGTTTAGCATTTTCAGTTGCAGTTTCCCAACCCGCAGTTTGTAACATAGCGACGGTGTTTGGCTTCCTTGGATTTGGCGATGTCATAGGTCCCGTAAGACCGACATAGCCGGCATCACCGCCAGCACGATATGACATCTCTCGTGCCATTGCCCATGTGTCTGGTAGGGTTGCTGCTATAACTCCTGTACAGCTCTGGCTAAAGCCATCAAAGCTACCACCGCGATTGATTCCGCCGACACTTGGTTTAAAACCAAAGGCACCGCAATAGCTGGCGGGCCGAATGGTGGAGCCGATAACTTGGGACGCTGTAGCGCCTGCTAGCATCCCGCTTCCGACTGCCGCGGCCGAGCCACTGCTGGAGCCGCCAGGTGTACGTTTCGTATCATAGGGATTGCGGGTTCCACGGGGCTGGGTTGCAGCAAATTCCGTTGTTACAGTTTTTCCTACCACGACAGCGCCAGCTTCGCGTAAGGCAGCGACAGCGGCACAATCTCGTCCCATTTTCCAGCCTGTAAACAAGGGTGATCCCTGTTCTGTTACCATATCAGCAGTTTCCATGACGTCCTTGACGCCAATTGGCATGCCATCGATTGGTGACAGCATAGTACCGCTTTTCCAGCGGGCGGTAGATTCATCTGCCACCGAACGAGCGTTATCCAGGTTGGTCGCCACAAAGGCGCCGATGGCTTCTTCATGAGCATCAATAGTTTCTATACACCGCTCCAGATAACTGCGGGGTGTATCGTTGCCATTTGCAAACTCTGCGGTCGCTGTATGAAATGGACGGAGTTTTGGTTTGATGCCAGTGGCCATTTTAATTCTCTCTATGAAGTTGTTGTGTTTAGCCTACGAGGTCATGCGTGCCTTCGGCAAACAGTTCTTCGACGTTGAACTTACGTGGGGTTATAAGCTGGTCGAAGGCGGTCTGCGTTAGCGCTTCTAACGCTAGTCGGTTTGGTTCAATACCGTAAGGAAAGGGATCACCTTTGACACCATTTTCTAACTCTACAGTGAGTGCGTCTTCTTTGGACAGTTTTCCTTCTCGATTGATAGACGATAAATAGGCGTCTTTTGATGATTTAAGTGCTCCGAAAAGGTCAACCGCAAGGTCAGGATACTGCTCAAGTAATTCATCCCTGACGACGATGCCATGATTAACTGGATAGACACCAGTCTTGTGGTATGAAGCAAAGCCGGCGGCTTTGGGGTCCCCGATCAGGGCTTCAACACCCGCAACCTCTTCAGGTAAGGTTCCAATTGCGGCGACAATCTCACGATTTCCAAATAAATCTTTAAAGTCTCTACCCATCGAATGGTAATCGGCAAACGCCGGGAGCTTGTACTCGGCAACATGTTCGTCGTCAGTGCAGGTCCAATGGACCTCACTAAGATCAACACCATATTCTGAGCTGAGAACATGGCGGGCCCAAACACCTGTGGTAACAGTGTAGCCGCGAACAATCCCAGCAGTATTTCCTTCTAGGTCTTTGGGACTGTTGAGGCTGGCATTTGTATCAACGTGAATAGCTTGATGGTGAAAATTTCGTGTAATAAAAAGCGGGATTGCGGTAATTTTGATCCCGACAGCCTTGGCGGCAAGATAGGTTGTAAAAGGCATTTCGCATATATCATATGCCCTTTCACGAACCATTTTTCGGGCCCAAACAAGAATATTTTCTGCTTCGGGAAACTCCAATTCCAAGTCATCATTGATTGACGTTCTAGTCTTCATTTCCCGCATTAATCCATAGCTGCGGGTTGGCACCACTAATTTTGGCATTAGATTACCCTCTAATCTTGCTAAATTTGATACCCCTCCATATAGCAAATTAAGGTTGGCAGCAAAGTCTACCCTAGGATTTTTTGAGGCACAGAAACTGGACAAAGAGGGACATTTCCCGTCAAGATGTCTATACCTGGAATATAAAAACCAAAATAGCTCGGAGGTTTGAGATGGATAATATCAATGCCTATGATGGCGACGGCCATGTCGAAGAATGGGAAGAGACATTTTCAGATAAATACCTAGACGCTGAATTTCGTGATCGGCGTCCAGTGGTAATCGATACCGGTGAAAACGAACGGGACTATAAATGGTTAATTGAAGGTGAAACCTTTCGTATCGGTGGTTCCCCTTCTAGTAAGGGCGGAGTTGTTTCTCTGGAATATGAGAAAATGTCAAAGTGGCGTGGCTCGCATGAAAGCGGTGAATTTCATAGTGCGGCACACCGATTAGAGGTAATGGATGCAGAAGATACATTGATATCCGTTAACTACCCGACGCTTCTTTTGCAGTGGCCAATCGCCAAGGACCCTAAGTTAAATCAAGCGCTTACTAGGGCATATAACAACTGGGTCGCTGACATTTCTAGCCAGGCGCCTGACCGGTTGAAATGGGTCACGGTGATTTGTCCCAGTGATCCTGAGGAAGCTGCACGCGAAATGATCCGCACAAAGAAAATGGGCTCTGTCGGTGTTATGGTACTCGGTGAGTATAATGAAAAGGGTCTCGATCATCCCGACTTTGAGATTATTTGGCAGACCGCCAATGACATTGGGATGCCGGTTAATGTGCACCCCGGCACTGGCGCGTTAAAGGCTTGGGAGGACTATCCGAGCGTCGCCGCTGATCAGTTTCTGATGTCGGTTGTCCGTGGATTTAAGACAGTCTGTAGTTCCGGGATTCTGGACCGGTACCCCAATGTCAAAGTATCCTTTTTGGAGACGGGCTGTACCTGGGTTGATTTTGCTATTGAGGTTATGGATTTCACTCTGGATAGCATCCGTGAGCGTATTGAACATGACGCGTTACGCGCGGAGCATATGCCGATTATCGAGCGAGGGCTCCCAAAGATGACACCCGAAGAGTATATTAAGGCTGGACGGATCTTTATAGGATTTGAGGTCGACGACGACCTATTGCCCTACATGATCAACAAATACGGTCCGGAATGTTGGGTTTATGCCAGCGATATTCCGCATGCCCATCGTTTGGTTGATTCACCTAAGCATGTACTTAACCGTCCCGATGTTCCTGAAGAGGCCAAGGAAAAAATACTTTGGCATGGCACCGCCAAACTTTATGAACTTGACTTAGCTGCGGCTAAAACGGCGGCCGCCTGATTGCTCTTATTATGGGGCACACTCTGGAATGCGTCTGTGGTTAGTCTTTTGTTCGTAGGCGTAGGCGTAGTTGATCATATTTGCATCGTCATACGGCCTGCCGAGAAATGTAATGCCGCCGGGTAGGTCGTCACTCGTGAAACCGGCGGGCACAACCACAGACGGCACATAAATTAGAAATGTATTGATGTGTGGCGCACCCCATTGGTCAATGTACGGCGGGTTTGTGCCGTCTTTAATAAGGGTCGGCTGATGCTCCACTGCTTTATGCACTATCGTGTCCAAATTGTGATCGGCCATGACGGACAGAAACCGGGTCATTAGTTGGTCGCGGGCATGAAGATACTCTCCCCATTCTGCGCTAGTGTCTTCATTCCTCCAGCGTGTGCGGACGCCGTGGACGGTCTCTTGAAAAAGTGGTGATCCCATAATCTCGGCACGTGTTTTAAAGGGTGGATTGTTGGTACCTGCAGCGTAGGCCGCGAAGGACTGGTTTTCGTCTTCGTTGTTACGGGCTCGTTTCGCTAAGAGGTCAGTCATTCCAGGTATTTCGATGGGATCTACAATTTCCGCACCCGCATCGGCTAGCTCATTTACTGCACGGTCAAACAGGTTAGTAATCTTTGCAAAATCATCCGAACCTGGTTCATTGCGGTGGCCCATGGGTGTCCGCATAATTCCGACACGTTTGCCCTTCAGCGCGTCTTTATTCAATGTGCTCGCATAGCTTTCTGGGCTTTTGCCGACCCCGCGGGCTGTTATCGGATCTGCGGCGTCATAGCCCACCATGCAGTCTAGGAGTTTTGCGAGATCGGTTACCGTACGGGCCATTGGGCCGAGAGAGCCATTTATCATAGGCCAACCGGCATAGACGCCGTGGCGACTCACAAGCCCCGCAGTAGGCCGCATTCCTGCGACCCCATTCCAGATTGAGGGTCGACGAATTGAAGCAAAACCCTCTTGACCTATACAAACCGTTGCAAAATTAGCGGATACAGCAGCGGCAGAGCCACCAGAAGAACCCCCGGCAGTGCGCTCCAAGTCATAGACGTTACGGGTAGAGCCATAGAGGGACCCGTGAGAGTCTCCAGCCCCCATTTCGCCCAGTGTGGCCTTGCCGATGAATATTGCGCCGGCGGCTTTCAGTTTGGCAGCAATAGTACAATCTCGGCCAGGGTTATGATCTTTGAACAAAACAGAGCCCATAGTCGTCGGCATGCCGTCTACATCTGCTTGGTCTTTCATTAGCAGCGGGATGCCGTGCAGTGGACCTACCATATTGCCATCTGCAAGTGCTTTATCAAGCTGGTCGGCGTCTTCTAATGCTTGAGGGTTTAACGAGATTATCGAGTTAATTTTTGGACCGTCTTGATCGTACGCCTTGATCCTGTCTAGATATTGTTGAACTAGCTGACGTGCCGTCAGCCTGCCATCCTGGTAGGCGGCATGCACATCGGCAATAGTCGTATCAATTATATCGAAATCATTTTCTGAAGACATTTTTATAAACCCCCGTTTTATAACATTAAGTTTTATTAATTTGAGATCGATCTCGTTCAAGTTGACGCAGAGCCCCGCGCTGTATTTTACCCGTTGGCGTGTGCGGTAGTTCGTCGACAAATTCGATTGCACGAGGATATTTAAAAGCAGAAATTTGCGATTTGACGAAGTCCTGTAACTCCCGGATTAGCATTTCGTCAGCAGCACGTTCTTCTCGCAATTCGATGAAGGCTTTAACGATCTGACCACGGTCTGCATCTGGTGAGCCAACA
>CAYZDH010000079.1:0-11323 GCA_964477025.1 uncultured Rhodospirillaceae bacterium
TTTCCCAGCTCGGCTCGCTGCTTTTGCCAATAATTTAAAGCGCTTAGTGTTACGTAGCCCCTCGAGATAGAGGGTTATTACAGAGGTTTCAGGTTCGTTAATCATCCATTCGAGGATGTCGCATACTTCAAGATCCCCCTCGTTACCGGTGGCAGCGAGATGAGATAAGCCTATACCTTTGGCCGCCGCTCGTGAAAGAAGCGACCCTAATATGCCGCCGGATTGTGATATGACGCCGATTTTTCCTGTCGTAAGGTGCTCTGTGTCGAGTGCGCCAGAAGCGGAGAGGATAATCCGGTCTTGCAGATTTAAAAGGCCAATAGTGTTAGGACCAAGTATCCGCATTGATTTTGCAGCTTCTGATAGAGTGACTTGACGTTTTATGCCGGCTGGACCGGTCTCTCCATAACCTCCTGCTACCACAATGGAAACTTTCGCACCTAGAGCCGTCAATTTTCTGACGGCATCTTCTGTACCCGCCGGGCCAAGTAAAATTATTGAAGCATCCGGTGCGGCAGGCAGGTCATCGACACTGGCAAAACATGGTATCCCGTCGATTGTCGATGATTGCGGGTTGACCGGCCAGATTTTGCCTGAGAATCCATATTTGCGTAAAAACCGCAATGGCCGACCAGCGGTTTTTACAGGATTGGCAGATGCACCAATGATGGCAACCGACTTTGGACGAAACAGTTTCTCGATAGTGGAAATGGACACAGTTTTATTTTTTTGATTTATCGAGAAAAGCCGTTACGGCATTGCGATGCTCATCGGTGGTATAGCATATAGCCTGTGCTTGAGAGCCAAGCGCGAATACCTCCTCGATAGAAAGTTCTAAGCTCTGATCCATAATTGATTTGGCCAGTGCTAAAGAATCTGGGGAGCCTACCGTCATCCGGCCAGCGGTATCAATAGCATCGTCTAAAAGCTCTTCCGGGGGTGTAATATTTTCTATCATCCCTAAGCTTAGGGCTTCCTTGGCGAGGACACGGCGGCCTGAAAAAATTAGCTCTTTGGCTCGTGCTAGGCCTACGCGACGTGGTAGAAAATACATCCCTCCGCCATCTGGTATAAGGCCGCGCAACAGATAACTCATCGTAAACATGGCCTTTTCTGAGGCAATAACGAAGTCACAACAAAGCGCTAGGTCGGCGCCTAGGCCCGCCGCGGGACCATTGACTGCAGCAATTGTTGGCTTGGCCAATCCGTGCAGCATTGTGATAGCATGATGCGTACGGCGTTGACGTTTCCAGCCATTCATAGCGACCCTACCTATAGGTGCATCTAGGCGCTCCCGCATGGCGGCAATGTCACCCCCTGCGCAGAAGGCTTTACCGCGACCTGTGAGAACGATAGCGCGAATGGCGTCTTCTTGGCTTGCCCAGTCTACGGCCCCCATAAGATCGATTCGCATAAGATCGTCTATGGCGTTGAGTTTTTCAGGACGATTAAGGGTGATAATGGCTACAGAGTCTTTTTGTGTTATCACCACACGCTCGGAGGTTGGCTTTTTCATACCCATATCCAATCTAAGTTCACTTGCTGAATGTTTACCATGAATATCCTAATTTACTATTTTGCGATTACCTAAATCGTGGACAAAATTGTCTATGTTGGGACTCAAAATTTATCCTAGTTTGTCGATTGCGCGGCAATAATACCGCCAAGGAAAAACCATGAAAAAAGTCGATTTGATTTAAATTTTGAAAGACAATCCCTAGGATTGTCCAGGTTAACATCCCAGACCTGCCAAATGAGTTGTGAGGTTCCAAGACTGAGGCCAACAAAGTAGGGCCACATGAAATTCCCGATATACCCAGCAAATGCGAATAAAGTGACCGCGACAGCGTAGAAGGCGTAAAGCCATGGCTTACTGCCAAGACCTAGACGTCGTGCGGTCGATTTAACACCGGCCTTTGGGTCATCTCGTCGATCTTGATGAGCGTATATAGTGTCATAACCAAGGGTCCAGAAGACGCCGCCTGCATAAAGTATAATTGCTGTGACGTCGAGGCTATTGCGAACGGCAGCCCAGCCAAGTAGGGCTCCCCAGTTAAAGGTTAAGCCAAGAAAAAACTGGGGCCAGTAAGTCACTCGCTTCATAAGTGGGTAGCTAAAAACTAAAAGTAGCGACGCGCTTCCCAACATAATCGCGTATGGTTTAAGCGAAATCAGAATATAAAAACCAACCGCCAGCAGTGTGATAAGAAAGGCGACAGCCTGCCTGACCGTTACTTGACCGCTGGGTAGAGGTCTATTCCTTGTTCGTGCCACCTGTGCGTCGAAATTTCTGTCGACAATATCGTTAAAGGTGCAGCCGGCACCCCGCATAGTGAGTGCCCCTATCCCAAAGATACAGAAAAGATAGAATATCTCTGTAGTGCTTTTCCATTCCTGCCAAGCCATGGAGATTGACCACCAGCATGGGAACAGTAAAAGCCAGGTGCCAATTGGCCTATCAAAACGAGCTAATCGAATGTATGGCCGGCATGTCTCCGGTACAAACCGATCGACCCAACCATCGATAGGGATATCGCTTGCTGGACTTTCATTTTCATTTCGGGCTTGCTCTGTCATAGCGTAAGCTCTAACGCTGTTATGAGATTGTCTCAAGCATTTGGGCAATATCTTTATTTTAAACTTTTCAGCGTTTCTGGTTCTCATGCGCGTAACACGGCTCTTTATCGATCAACCGTTCTCTGCCAATAAGTCTATCTCCTTTTCAGAAGCTCAGGCCCACTATTTGAAGAACGTTTTGAGAATGGGTCTTGGCGACCCTGTTCATTTGTTTAATGGGAGGGATGGGGAATGGCGCAGTGTGATCGATAAGATGAGCCGGCGTCGATGTTCTGCTGTCCTCGAGGAACAAGTTTTTGTACAAAAACATGAACCTAATCTTTGGCTGATTTTTGCACCGGTAAAACGCGCGCGGATTGATTTTATTGCGGCTAAGGCTACTGAACTTGGTGTTTCTAGGCTTGTACCAGTTTTTACGGAGTTTACGGATGTTAGCCGTGTTAATACGCAACGTCTCCGTGCAAATGCGATGGAGGCTGCCGAACAGTGTGGCCGATTGTCAGTACCAAAGGTGAATGAACCAGAAAATCTTTCTTCCATCATCAAAAGTTGGCCGGGAGACCGGACTTTGCTCTATTGCGATGAAACTGGGAACGGAACTAGGATCGGTGATTATTTGAAATTGGCTAAGACAACATCTAGAACAGTGCCCACCGCATTCTTAATTGGACCCGAGGGTGGTTTTTCAAGTTCTGAGCTTGACCTCCTCGAAGAAAAAAACAACTTTACGGCAATTGATCTGGGACCAAGAATTTTAAGGGCCGATACCGCGTCTATAGCAGCGCTGTCTTGTTGGTTGTCTGTTTTAGGGGACTGGAATGATTAGTAAGCGTAACGGCTGAGTAGGATTGAGTATGGCAGCACCACCAACATTTCCGGGAACACCTATTTCCAGCAAGAGTGAGCTTGTGGAGTATCTGGAATCAGGCTGTAAACCGGCTTCCGAGTGGCGCATCGGAACGGAACATGAAAAGTTTGTGTTTCAAAAGGGCACACTCCTGCCGGCACCATATGACGGTGAATGGGGGATCCGCGCCTTACTTGAAGGATTGAAACGCTTTGGTTGGAAGGCAGTTCTGGAGAACGGTAACCCTATCGCATTACAGCACGAGAATGGATGTTCAATAACTTTGGAACCTGGCGGGCAGCTAGAACTTGCGGGGGCGCCGCTAGAAAATATCCACCAAACTTGTAGCGAAGTACATTCACACCTCAATCAAGTGAAAGAAGTCGCAGAAGAAATTGGTGTTGGCCTTATAGGCGTTGGCTTTAATCCGAAATGGAAACGCGACGATATTCCTTGGATGCCTAAAGGTCGATACAAGATTATGCAAAGTTATATGCCAAAGGTCGGTTCGCTCGGAATAGACATGATGGTTCGGACGTCGACTGTACAAGTTAATCTAGATTTCCTGTCTGAGGCCGATATGGTGAAGAAGTTTCGGGTGTCGTTGGCATTGCAACCAATAGCTACGGCGTTGTTTGCTGACTCTCCATTTGTGGAGGGAAGGCCGAGTGGTTATTTGTCTTACCGTAGCCATATTTGGGAAGACACTGATCCGGATCGCTGCGGTATTTTGCCATTCGTTTTCGAGGATGGTATGGGTTTTGAGCGCTATGTCGATTACATGCTCGATGTACCGATGTATTTTGTCTACCGCGATGGTTCATATATTGATGCATCCGGACAATCTTTTAGAGATTTTCTCAGCGGAGACTTGCCCTGCCTGCCTGGAGAGGTGGCGACGACCGGAGACTGGGGTGATCATTTGACTACCGTTTTTCCCGAAGTTCGGCTTAAGAAATTTTTGGAGATGCGGGGTGCAGACGGCGGCCCCTGGAGAAGATTGTGTGCCCTGCCGGCCTTGTGGACGGGTCTTTTGTATGAGCCGTCAGCACTCAATGCTGCCTGGGACCTTGTAAAAGATTGGACGTCAGAAGAACATAAGTACCTCAGAGGCGCTGTTCCAAAGCAAGCTCTTAAAACACCTTTCCAGGATAAAACAGTTCAGCATGTAGCTCGCGAAATGCTTGAGATTTCGAGTTCTGGTTTGCGACGACGAAATCGTCTGGATACAGCAGGGACAGATGAAACTGGTTATTTGGGAGCACTGTATGAAATTGTAGACAGTGGATGTACCGCTGCAGAGGAAAAACTTATTAGATTTAATGAGGCCTGGAACGGCAATGTTGACCCGGTTTTTGAAGATTACGCCTATTAGATTTTTTGGTTAGGGGATAAGTATTAGGTTCAATGCTTATCTTTATATCATATATTCGGCGGCTTGTTTATTATCGTGATAGATCAGGGGGCAAATCTTCCTCTAGGATTGACATCATCAAAGAGTAAGACACTTCTCCTTCGTCATCGTCGCGATGGAGTACGCCGATGAATTCAGAATCGACGCGCACCTCTACCGGCTGGCCGGGTTTTTCTGGCATATCAATTTCTATGCCATTATTCCCAAAAGTTTTGCGAAGGTATGATTGAACTCTGGCTACCTCACTTCGTGTCATTTTAATTTCCTTGGATAAAAACGTTTTTGAATTTTAAATTGCTTTAAAAATATAATATTATCATGGCTCAAACTGACTTCGTTATCCAGTAGGAGTTGTGAATAGGTTAATCTTCGTCACGCAAAACCGCATGTATAAGCCAGTGAGCGATCGCGATAAGGTCATAATCCCGGCGGTAATAGCCAATGAGCTGAATTCCGAGTGGCATTCCAGTCTGAGCCAATAGGGGGCAGTTGAGCGCAGGAACCCCAAGCTGGGAAGAGTGTTCCCCATATACAGCGTTTCCAACGGGCATACCCTCAGGAGCAGGTCCGGTTGCGTTTAACGTGATCAAGGCGTCATACTTTTTTGCAAGCATTGCGTGCCTCGCCTTAGCCTCTGCACTCCAAACTAGGGTTTTCTCGTATTGTTCTGGGCTTATATCGGCGGAAGAAAGTGCTCGATTGAGAACACGGTCCCCAAGTTTCTCCGGATTACGGCCTGCATACATCATTAATGGCCACCGGCCTTCGTAGGCCAGCGTAATTTCCATGACCTCCCGAAGCTTAATTAAATCTTGCTCATAGGCCTCAAGCTCCGGATCGTCGCGGCGCCCGACAACTTCTACGTTGTGGCCTTCAAGTTTTTGGGTCATCTGATCGAATATCACACGTGTTTCTTCGGGTGTTTCCAACCAGCCGGCACTTTCTATTTTTGCCATGCGTGTAGGTTTTTTAGCTTTAGGTAATTTAGCCTCACCTTTTAGGCTTGGGTGACCGGCATCTCCTCCGGCATTTCTGGAAAGCCAAAACCCGGCAATCCAGGCATCTGCCAATGAACCTGCAAGTATTCCTAAATGTCCAACACTGGGCGGAGAGGGAAACCCGCCACGCGTATTTATAGCACCATGGGATGGTTTTAATGCCCAAGCCCCACAAAAACATGCAGGGCGCAGAACCGAACCTCTTACTTGTGTTCCCGTAGCGGCAGGAACCATCGAAGCCCCAACCGCGGCACCTGAGCCGCTTGATGACCCGCCTGGTGTGCAATTTGTATCCCACGGGTTCCGCGCTGGTCCGGGGTCGCCAAAAGCAAACTCGGTAGTGACAGTTTTTCCTACAACTATTGCCCCTCCACGACGCAGAAAATAAACTGATGCCGCGTCCCAGCCTGTTTTGTACCCTTCAAAAAGCGGGCTACCCAGTTGCATCGGCATATCTTCAGTTTCGAATACGTCTTTAATCGCAATTGGCATTCCGTCAATGGGTGATAGGGGCTTGCCTTCCTTATAGCGTCTGGTCGCCTCATCTGCCGCCTGGCGTGCCCGTTCAAACGTCGTCGTGACAAACGCTTTTACGGAAGCCTCGCGGGCTTCAATTGTTTCAAGGCAACGCTCAAGATAAGCTCTAGGTGTATCGTGGCCCTCAAGAAAGGCGGGCAATTTATCATGAAACGTCAGTAACTTTGTCGAAGTAGGATCATAAACCACGGAAATTAACCCCCAATTAAATTAATGATACAGAGAGGTACTAGTTTTAATAAAAACAAAACCTATCCTATTACTCTCTAAAAGCAATTATTTCGCTTTTTGCCTAGAGCAGCTTTTGGTCCTGTCTTCTGACATATTCGCAAATACCGTTGCGGCGCAGATATATATGCGGGGGAGCAATTTTGTTTAGCGGCTTTTATTGTCAGACACTTAACTAAACCCCATTGCTACCCGCCCGCTTTCTCGGGGAATTAAAAAACCAGACCGTCTAGAATAAACGTTAACTTATATAGAGGTTTTGTCGGGTTACGCTGCAGTTCCCCCGACGGTAAGGTTATCCAAAAGCATAGTTGGCTGGCCAACCCCGACAGGAACACCCTGGCCGTCTTTACCACAGGTGCCGACACCTGGGTCGAGTTGCAGGTCATTGCCGATCATTTTTACATGAGTAAGAGCATCTGGTCCGTTGCCAATTAAAGTTGCGCCTTTGACGGGGGCTCCAATTTTGCCGTTCTCTATGAGATAGGCCTCTGATGCAGTGAAGACGAATTTTCCGGACGTTATGTCAACTTGTCCTCCGCCAAAATTGACTGCAAATAGACCTTTTTTAACTGAGCCTAAAATTTCTTCAGGTGAATTATTCCCTTCTGTCATATAAGTATTCGTCATTCGTGGCATTGGGGCGTGAGCGAAACTCTCGCGACGGCCATTGCCGGTGGGTGACATACCCATGAGCCGCGCATTTTGCCGATCCTGCATATACCCGACGAGAATGCCGTCTTCGATGAGCGTTGTCTTCGATGTCGGTGTCCCTTCGTCGTCAATTGAGAGTGACCCGCGGCGATCGTTGATAGTACCGTCGTCCACGACGGTCACACCTTTTGACGCAACGCGTTTTCCTAAGAGGCCTGAAAAAGCAGAAGTTTTTTTGCGATTAAAATCACCTTCCAGGCCATGACCTATTGCCTCATGTAAGAGGATACCCGGCCACCCAGGTCCAAGAACGACCTGCATCTCGCCTGCTGGTGTATCAACTGATTCAAGATTAATTAAGGCCTGACGTAAAGCTTCATCAACCTGCGTTTTCCACTGGTCTGGATTGATATAGCTGGCGTACCCCGTGCGCCCGCCTGTTCCATGACTTCCCGTCTCCATGCGGCTACCCTCCGCAGCGACAATTGATACGTTGAGCCTTACAAGTGGGCGAATATCAGCGAGCCGTTCGCCGTCAGCGCGTATGATTTGAACTGCTTGCCACTCGCCAGAAATTGACGTCGAAACCTGGGCGACGCGCGGGTCCTTTTCGCGAGCATAGGCGTCAATCTGAGCGAGAAGCGATACCTTGTCTTCAAAACTGACTTCTCCGAGTGGATTGGTGTCTGTGTAAAGAGATTGATTAGTTCCTATAGGTGACTCTGCTGCGGTTCCTCTATGGCCCGCTTGCACGCCTATGACAGTTTCCGCCGCCCTATTGATCGCTGCCTCTGAGAGTTCCGAGGCATGGGAATAGCCGATAGCTTCATCCGCTATTGCCCTCAAACCGAAACCTTGAGTAGTGTCAAACGAGGCGCTCCTTAGACGTCCGTCGTCATATGATAGGCTTTCTGACTGCCGATATTCCAAAAATAGTTCTCCGTCATCGGCACCGGTTAATGCTTTTCCAACGATACCGTTGATCCGATCTCGGTCCATTCCGGCCTTTTCAAAAAAGATCTGGTCTGTTTTGGCTAAAACGGTCACTGTAAAATCCTTTCAGGAGAGAATCTAGAAAAATTCGACCTCGATCAATTAAAGCCCGAATTTGTATATTTTTAGCAGAATTTTCCGCCAATTGGTTAAGTATGTCATTAACATATCATTATCATAACATTCACAATCCGTCCGAGTACGGTTGCGACATAGGGTCGCGTCGGCGGCTTACGCTATCAGCAGTCCCAATGCTTGGGTTATTATATTTACAGATTTTTCTGGCGTTTGTCCCAGAAGATCGTAGTACCCTCGGTGGCTTTTTGTTTTCTGGCAGGGATTGCTGGAAGATCTTGGGTTGTATGAGACAAAGAACGGAAGAGAGCAATGCGGTTTAATAAAATTCTTTCGGCGGGTTTATCAGTATTTGCCGGCCTATCCCTCGGGATCTTTCCGACGAGCATTCTTGCGTCGTCGGCTGTGCCTTGGCAGAAAGGTTTTCAGCCAGCGGTCACGACAGTTATGGAAGACGTCAATGAATTTCATGACTTGCTTCTGATCGTCATTACGTTGATCACAGTTTTTGTTCTAGCACTACTGATCTATACGATGTGGAAGTTTAGCGCTAAACGAAATCCAGTGCCTTCCACGACAACCCATCATGCGACTCTAGAAATGGCCTGGACAATCGTTCCTGTCATCATCCTTGTTGTGATCGCAGTGCCATCTTTCAAGTTGCTTTATAAAGCAGATGTGATTCCGAAAGCAGATATGACTATTAAGGCGACTGGAAATCAGTGGAACTGGGGTTATGAATACCCCGACCATGGAAAATTCGCTTTTGTAGCGAGCATAGTCCAAGACGCAGATCTTGCAAAATGGGCCAAAGAAAACAATGTTAAAAATCCTAAGCGGCTCTTAGAGGCTGACGCCGAAGTTGTTGTTCCGGTAAATACTACTGTTCGCGTTCAGGTGACCTCAAACGACGTACTGCATGCATGGGCTGTTCCAGCATTCGGGGTGAAGATCGACGCTGTCCCTGGGCGTTTAAACCAGACTTGGTTCAATGTTAATAAGGTGGGGACATATTACGGGCAGTGCTCCGAGCTTTGCGGCCAATTACATGGATTTATGCCTATTAAAGTTAAGGTCGTTTCCAAGGCAGCATTTGCGAATTGGGTATCTGAACAACGAAAGGCGGCCGGTCTTCAACCATTGGCCCCACAGCGGCGTAACGTCGCAAAACTTAATAACACAGCTCGTTGAGCAAAAAGGCAGGTAGGAAATGAGTGACGCAGCAATCGCCCACGGCCACGATCATCATACGCCCACAGGTTGGCGCCGGTTTGTTTATTCTACAAATCATAAAGATATCGGGACGATGTATCTTATTTTTGCCATTGTGGCGGGGATTATTGGCGGTGCGATGTCAGTTTTATTCCGAATGGAACTTCAGGAACCCGGCAATCAAATTCTAGGTGGCGATCATCACATGTATAACGTGCTGGTGACAGCGCATGGGCTGATCATGATCTTTTTTATGGTCATGCCCGCGATGATCGGTGGATTTGGCAATTGGATTGTACCGCTGATGATTGGTGCACCCGACATGGCGTTTCCGCGCATGAATAATATCAGCTTTTGGCTATTGATCCCGTCATTTTTGCTATTGCTTGCCTCGCCTTTTGTGGAAGGTCCAGCCGGTAGTGATGGCGTGGGTGGTGGGTGGACACTCTACGCGCCACTTAGTGCTGTAACGCCAGGGCCGGCTGTTGATCTTGCAATATTTTCTCTGCATTTGGCTGGAGCCAGTTCAATACTTGGTGCCGCTAATTTTATTACTACTATCCTAAATATGCGCACACCCGGTATGACGCTGCATAAGATGCCCTTATTCGTTTGGTCTATTTTGGTTACCGCGTTTTTGCTGCTGTTGTCTCTTCCTGTATTGGCCGGTGCAATTACGATGTTGCTGACGGACCGCAATTTTGGCACGACATTCTTTAATCCGGCTGGTGGCGGTGACCCGATCTTGTTCCAGCATCTGTTCTGGTTCTTTGGTCACCCAGAAGTTTATATCTTGATCTTGCCTGGCTTTGGCATAGTCAGCCAGGTTGTTTCGACGTTTTCGCGGAAACCGGTCTTCGGCTATCTTGGTATGGCTTATGCAATGGTTTCGATCGGTGTAGTTGGCTTCATCGTGTGGGCACACCATATGTATACTGTAGGGTTAGATGTTGATACGAAGGCATATTTTACCGCTGCGACGATGGTGATCGCTGTACCGACAGGCATTAAGATATTTAGCTGGATTGCTACAATGTGGGGCGGTTCCATTGAGTTCAAGACGCCAATGCTCTGGGCAGTAGGATTTATATTCTTATTTACCCTTGGTGGTGTTACTGGCGTAGTTCTGGCGAATGCGGGTGTCGATACGGCTCTGCATGACACGTACTACGTTGTTGCGCATTTTCATTATGTTCTCTCTTTGGGCGCAGTATTCGCAATCTTCTCTGGGTTCTATTATTGGTTGCCAAAAATGTGTGGCCGACAATATTCAGAAACACTTGGTAAGCTGCATTTTTGGGTTACGTTTATTGGTGTGAATATCGTTTTCTTTCCTCAGCACTTTCTCGGTCTTGCGGGTATGCCGCGCCGAATTCCTGATTTCCCCGATGCCTATGCGGGCTGGAATGCGGTTTCGTCCTACGGATCCTATATCTCAGCCTTTGGGGTTCTGATCTTCCTGTTGATGCTCTATAAGACTTTTTCATCCGGTGAGCGGGTAGAAGAAAACCCTTGGGGCGAGGGCGCAACGACACTGGAGTGGACGCTCTCCTCTCCACCGCCATTTCACTCGTATGAAGAGCTACCTAAAGTTGAATAATTTTAATTGATCGGTAAGAAAGTTTCGTGGTGACTGAAGAATCTGGCAATATGACAATAACGGCAGGGGTAGAGGCCGGCGGAGATGTCGTCGATTACATTGCCCTGCTTAAGCCTCGTGTAATGTCACTTGTGGTTTTTACGGGTTTTGCTGGCCTTTTCCTTGCCCCTGGCTCTATCCATCCCGTT
>CAYZDH010000080.1:0-1664 GCA_964477025.1 uncultured Rhodospirillaceae bacterium
GCTAACGGTCTTATCGCTTCTCCCAAAGAGCTCAAGGCGTTACGCACAGCTCTGGGGCCCAACTGCCTTCTAGCTGTCCCCGGTATCCGCCCACTCTGGGCCTCGACCGATGATCAGAAAAGGATAATGCCCCCATTGGACGCAATCAAAGCAGGTGCTGACTTTCTTATTATTGGAAGGCCTATTACTGAGGCTAGCGACCCGAAAGCTGCGGCAGATCGTATTTCCGCTGAGATCGCCGAGGGGTACTGTTAACATCATGACTGTTCAGGCTAAAATTTGTGGGATTAATACAACTATTGCTATGAAAGCGGCCGTTCGAGGTGGTGCATCCTACATCGGTTTGGTGTTTTACCCGCCCTCACCCCGCGCGGTTACGGTCACCGAGGCCGTACATCTCGCTAAAATGGTTCCTGATACAGTTCAAACTGTTGGATTATTTGTTTATATAACAGATGACTTATTGAATAGCGTTCTTGACCAAATTCCACTGAATATTTTGCAACTACACGGCAAAGAAACACCGGAGCGCGTTAATGCAATCAAAGACCTGACAGGTTTGCCGGTGATGAAAGCTATCCATATTGAAAATGCCGCAGATTTCGCAGAAATTGAACGATACACAGGAGTAGCCGATCAAATTTTGTTTGATGCTAAAGTACCAAAAACTTTGGAAAACTCACTGCCAGGAGGCAACGCTATCTCTTTTGACTGGACCCTATTCGGCAATCGTCCATGGCAGAAAAATTGGATGCTATCTGGAGGCCTTACCGCCAACAACGTTGGTGAGGCAATAAAGATCAGCGGTGCGCAGTCAGTTGATGTTTCCTCGGGAGTCGAAACAAGGCCTGGACGAAAAGACACCAAACTGATTGACGCATTTCTTGAAACCGTTCTTGCCTTGTCGTAATCGCACGGTATAACCCGGTAATACTGTTACGTAACAATACAAATTTTTTAGCCTCTGGCCAGAGTATGACAATAAGTTCCAATGAAATACCCAATAGCTTTAAAGCGGGCCCAAATGTCGACGGACATTTTGGTGTCTTTGGAGGGCGCTATGTAGCTGAAACGCTTATGCCACTCATCCTGTCGGTAGAACAGGCCTATAATAATGCTAAAGCCGATCCGGCATTCCAGGCTGAGCTCAACCATTATCTTGAACATTATGTTGGGCGCCCTAGCCCTCTTTACCACGCCGAGCGTTTAAGCACACATTTTGGTGGTGCCAAAATCTACTTTAAGCGGGATGAACTTAACCACACAGGCGCCCACAAGATTAACAATACAATAGGCCAAATTCTACTAGCCCGACGTATGGGTAAGGAGCGAATCATTGCAGAAACCGGAGCAGGACAACACGGTGTAGCCACAGCCACTGTATGTGCATTGTTTGGTATGAAATGTATTGTATACATGGGTAAAACCGATATCGCGCGACAAGCGCCCAACGTTTTTCGTATGAAACTTCTTGGTGCAGAGGTCGTCCCGGTGACATCGGGCTCAGCGACTCTGAAAGATGCGATGAATGAAGCCCTGCGCGACTGGGTAACGAACGTTGAGGATACATACTACATCATTGGTACTGTTGCTGGGCCCCACCCCTACCCCGCGATGGTCAGGGATTTTCAAAAAATTATTGGGGAAGAAGTTCGCCATCAGAT
>CAYZDH010000080.1:1764-3168 GCA_964477025.1 uncultured Rhodospirillaceae bacterium
TGGCTTCATGATATTGGACGCGTGAACTACGTATCGGTAAAGGATCACGAAGCACTAGAAGCGTTTCAATTATGTAGCCAACTTGAAGGCATTATCCCCGCCCTAGAGCCAGCCCATGCTTTAGCACATGTCACCAAAATAGCTCCATCCCTGCCCAAAAGTCATGTGTTAGTGATGAATATGTGTGGGCGCGGGGATAAGGATGTCTTTACCGTCGCTGAAGCATTAGGAGTAACGCTATGACCCGCAAAGCGGGGCGACTCAAAGCGCGGTTTGATCAACTCGCCGAGGAAGGACGAGCTGGGCTAGTAACATTTATCACAGCCGGTGATCCAAATCAAAAAATGTCCAGCGCAATTATGGAGGGTTTGCCGCGTGCCGGCGCAGATATAATTGAATTGGGCATGCCGTTCACCGACCCTATGGCTGACGGTCCGGCAATTCAAGCATCATCTTTGAGGGCTCTCAAAGATGGACAGGATATGTCTACGACTTTAGAAATGGTACGGAAATTTCGTGAAAAGGACGATCAAACGCCGATTATACTTATGGGTTATTTCAATCCAATTTATATGTATGGGGTCGAGCGATTTTCGGAAGACGGTGCAAATGCTGGAATCGATGGCCTGATTATCGTCGACCTTCCGCCTGAAGAAGACATCGAGCTGCGGATTCCCGCAAACAAGTCAGGTATTGATTTTATTCGACTAACGACGCCAACCAGCGATGAAAAACGCCTGCCAGCCTTAATATGCGGGGCAACAGGCTTTATTTATTATGTCTCTATCTCAGGAATTACCGGCACAAAAACAGCTAAGGCAGTTAACATATCCACCGCGGTTTCTCGGATAAAAAAATTTACCGACCTCCCAATAGCCATCGGATTTGGTATAAAAACCGCTGAGCAAGCTGCGGAAGTGGCGCGAATCGCCGATGCGGCTGTTGTAGGGTCCGCGATCATTCAAATTATCGCGGATAATTTAGAAAATGAAAGAGATTCAAAGGAGTTTCCTGATTTGCTAAATTCCGTGTTAACATTTGTAAACGAACTTGCACATGGTGTACGGACCGCGCGTTTATGAACTGGCTTACAAATTTCGTCCGACCTAAAATACGGGCGCTTGTCGAAAAAAAAGAGATTCCTGATAACCTTTGGCAACAATGCCCGAGCTGCGAACAAATGATTTTTCATCGCGAGCTAGAGGCCTCATCGCACGTTTGCCATCATTGTGGACACCATATGCGATTGCCAGCCAAGGAACGACTGGCACTACTGTTTGATGACGGAAAATATCAAACTGTTGAGCTCCCGAAGTTAACTACCGACCCCTTAAAATTTAAAGATCGCAAACGGTATTCTGATCGACTTAAGGAAAGCCGCAGCGCTACCGGTGAAGAAGATGC
>CAYZDH010000080.1:3268-11311 GCA_964477025.1 uncultured Rhodospirillaceae bacterium
GTCATTGGTTTTGCCGGCGCGCGGGTTATTGAGGAAACCATCCGTGAAAAGCTGCCCGACGGTTTTCAGCGCGCTGAGTATCTTCTTGACCATGGTATGATTGACCGAGTTGTCCACCGTCGCCAAATTCGAGACGAGTTAATTCGTATTTTAAGCCTCTTACTAGAAAATCGTCGGTCGGCTGAAGTTGTTACTATGCCAGCTACATCTCAAAAGGGAACGCAAAAAAACTTCATAATTGCGGACCTAAATGACGATGCACAAACTATAATCGAAGAGCGCCCCGCTGCGGAGTGACGTTCTCCTCGAACGCCTCAGCGCGCTACATCCCAAAGCGATCGATCTATCCCTAGATCGTACCCAGAGGCTATTGGCAACTCTGGGCAATCCGGAAAAATCACTACCAACAGTTGTCCATATTGCCGGTACAAACGGAAAGGGGTCGACGCTCGCCTTTATAAAAGCGATCTGTGAACTGGCGGGGTTTACTGCTCATTGCTACACCTCACCCCATCTCATCCGTTTTACGGAACGGATTTCCATTGCTGGTAGCCATATCGATGAAGCGACCCTGACAGACGTGCTCAAGGAATGTGACGATGCCAATGATGGGAATCCAATCACCTTATTCGAGATCACTACGGTTGCCGCTTTTCTGGCATTCTCCCGCCAAAAGGCGGATATCACGCTGATCGAGACGGGCCTCGGCGGACGATTAGACTCAACCAATATTTTTGAGAAACCAGCTTTGACAATCATCACCCCTGTTTCGATAGATCATACGGCCTGGCTGGGTCATACGATCGCCGATATCGCTTTCGAAAAAGCTGGTATACTAAAGTCGGGTGTAACAGGTGTCATTGGGCCCCAGCTGCCAGACGCTCACTCCGTGATTGCAAAACGTGCGAAAGAAGTTGGCGCCAATACCATAACCCATGGAAAGGACTGGGATTTCTGCGATTCCGGTGACGGGTTTTTGCTTAAAATGGGTGATTTGGAGATCACTTTGCCGAAGCCCTCTCTGGAAGGAAACCACCAGACCATTAATGCAGCAACAGCCGCCATCACCGCAAGAATGCTCTCGGACCTATCCATATCGAATTCCGCGATTATCAAAGGGATACAACGCACTACCTGGCCAGGACGGCTACAAAAACTCACAGGCCGTTTGGCCAACCGCCTTCCCGAAGGCTGGTCGCTCTGGCTCGATGGAGGTCATAATACCGCCGCCGCGAACGCCCTTGCCACCTCCGCTTCGGGGTGGAAAGATCAACCGCTTCATATCATCTTCGGTTTTCTCAATAGCCGCGATCCGAAAGCTTTTCTCGAACCCCTCGCTAACTATACCAAGAGCTTACAGGCCGTCGCCATCCCGGGAGAAGAAGCTAGCCTGACCTCTGCCAGCGCAGCGAAAGCTGCCCGCGAAGTGGGCATCTTTGCAACGGAGGTAACTGATTTTATCACAGCTATCGACAGGATCACCCTATCATCAGATACGCCCGGGCGTATTTTGATTTGCGGATCACTATATTTGGCCGGTGCAGTTCTCGCCTATGAAGAAGCCCCACAAAAAGGCGGGGCTTCAATCTCAAAAATTACTAAGATCGATGAGGCTAAATCGATTCGTTAATCCATTCCACAAGTTTACTCTTCGGAAGGGCACCGACCTTGGTCGCCGCGACTTCCCCATCCTTAAATATCATAAGTGTTGGAATGCCTCTAACACCCAACTTTGTAGGTGTTTCTGGATTGTCGTCAATATTGATTTTCGCCACCGTAAGCTTGCCATCCATTTCGGCGGCTATTTCTTCCAATGACGGGCCGATCTGCTTGCATGGACCACACCATTCAGCCCAGAAGTCGACGAGAACCGGTCCCTCTGCCTTCAATACATCAGAATCAAATGAGTCATCTGAAATCGGTTTGCTAGTCATTTATTTTCCTTTCAGGCTTCAGCTATTAGCTCGTTGCGCTTACCTCCAAACTAGAAAACGGAAGGGTGGGCGTCAAGCGTCCAGATGTTCGAAGTATCCATCAAGCAGCTCCCCTGGAAGAGCCATGAGATATGGAACACCTGTCCAAAGCAAAGCGCAATCGATAGACCGTTCCGGAAAAACTGGGCGCAAAACTGCCCGGTATGCCGCCATTTGTCGCATATAGGTCCTTGGGACATCTTTAATATCAGCCGGTGGCAGCCGATTTGATTTATAATCTACAATTATTACACGGTCCTGTTGAACCACTAACCGATCGACCTGACCAGCAATCACGTGGCTGCCCAAACGGCCCGTCACTGGCACCTCTGATCGCGAATTGGGGCCAAAGAGTTCCGCAAAATCAGGATAGTCCAAGACGGCCAAGATTTCTGATGTATAGGTCTTCTGGTCTTTTTCGGATAGATTATGAATCGGGCGCGCAAGAAAACGCGCGGCAGCCGTCGCACGCTCCCGCTCACTGATCAAGGGCAGGAGCTGCAACAAACGATGGATAATAAGCCCGCGGCGGAAGGAAACCGCCGTATCACTCCCGACCGGTGAGCGTGTTGCAGGCTCAAAACCGTCGGGGCGCGACGGGGCCAACGGCCGGGGCGGTATAGGCTCCTCTGGTGGCGACCTCTTCACCCATTCCGGCAAGGTGTTTGGGGTGATAGCACACTGGCCATCTTCGCGCGAGAACTCCGATGCTTGCTGCTGGGGATTACTCAAGCGCCAGCCGGTGCCCTTCCAACCATGCACCGCGATGCCGGTCAAATCAAACTCGAAGGGATCACCTGCTTCAGCCATCGCTGATTCAACCAACTCATACCAATTTCCTTTGGAGGCTCGGCGCCGGGTATGCCAACCGCAAACATAGAGACGATCTTCAGCCCGGGTCATTGCTACGTAGAGAAGCCGTCGATACTCACGGTCTCTAGTTTCTGCGGCAGCGGCTAGGGCTTCCTCACATTGGGTTTCAGCATAGCGCCGCCGAGGTGGCCACAAAAACAGACCGTCCTTATTCCACAGTATACGCGGCACCTGACTTGGCACCTGCAGGCTATCGGGTAAAAATACTACTGGCGCTTCCAGACCCTTTGAACCATGCACCGTCATTACCCGAACTTCGTCACGCGTAGACTGTTCGAGGTCACGTTTTACCTCAATCTCGTTAGTATCGAGCCAGCGCAAGAACCCTTGTAGCGACGGGACCTGGCTCCTTTCATAATCCAAAGCAAGCGTCAAAAATTCGTCGAGCGGGTCATTAGAGTCCGTGCCCAGCCTAGACAGTATTTTTTTTCGGCCGCCACGGCTACCAAGAAGCTCAGCGAACAGCTCAAAGGGTGGTGTAAAATCTGCCCGCGCTATTAGCCCCGTGAGTTCTTCGACAGCAAGGTCGTAAATAGGGTTTTCAGCCCTACGGCGGCGCAAAACAGCCCATAGATTCTCTTCACCTCGATCATAGGTAAGGTCGAAAAGATCGTCTTCCGAAAACCCGATCAAAGGCCCTTTAAGAACTGTCGCTAGGGTTAGCTCATCTTCTGGTAAAAGGAGAAATTCACCCAGCGCAATGAGGTCGCGTACTGCCAATTGTTCACTCAAAACCATCCGATCCACACCAGCAACCGGAATATTATTTCGTTTAAGCGCGCGAACCAGTTTCTCAACAAAGGTGCCTCGGCGGCGTACCAGAATCATAATATCGCCCGCGCGCAGAGGTCGGTTTTTACTTGCTAAAACCTCTTTGTTTTCTATCCAGTAACGAATCTTTGAGGCTATTCCATCCGCCAGCTGGGTCTGGGGATCCTGGCCCCAGCGCCCCGTCACCGGCGGCGCCCAAGGTAGCAACTCTGCTGCCTCCTCAGGAACAACTGGTGGCCACAGCTCCACAACACCCGCTTGACCAATCCGAAATGCCTCGTGATGCATCGCAGCATCAGGTTCAACCACGCCGGGGCTTGCGGCCCCCTGAGCAAAGACTGAATCCACTATTTGCAGAACAGAAGCCGTCGACCGAAACGAAATATCGAGGTTGACGTCTTCCCAGGGCTTTTCAATTTCCTGCGCACGCACTCTAAAATACCTTCGCATGCTTTCAAACGCTTCGGGATCGGCACGTTGAAAGCCATAGATGGATTGCTTGGGGTCTCCGACAGCAAACAAAGTTCGTTCGGCGTCATGGGCCCCTTCACCAGCAAAAAACTCCTCGGCTAGCGCTAAAATAATTGCCCACTGATCTGGATTGGTATCCTGCGCCTCGTCAATCAGAATATGATCAATACCGCCATCGAGTTTGAACATAACCCAGGAAGTTCCGCCTTCTGCTTCGAGCAGAGATCGAGCTTCGAGGATCAAATCATCATAATCAAGACGGCCTCTTTCGCGTTTACATTGCTCATAAGCCTGCAGTAACGACTGAACAAGAAGCAGCATCGCCGCGGTCGCCCGGGCCGTCACTATGCTGCGGATTTTCAATAAGACAGCCTTGAGCCTCGTCACTTCTCTAGCGAGGGTATCAGGTGCTGCGGGATTGAGTTCCTCAGCAGTCTTATTGATCAGTTTAGCGCGCTGGTCACCCGCCTGGGTGAAGAAAACGGAAATATAAGATGAAAAGTTTTGCGCCCGTTCCGCCGGGTTGGCGTCTAGCCATTCTGCGATAATCATTCCATGCTTTTGATCGGTCTTGCTGCCACGAAGCATAGAATTAGCGGCTTCTCTAAGCGCCGCGCCATCAAAACCCGTATCAATACTCCCATCCACTTTAACTGATTCCTCAGTCTCTATTCTTTCAACCCGAAGGGTTTGGAAAATTGCTTCGGTCAATATGTCCAGCCCACCATATTGTTTGATTAATCGGCTTAACCTACCGCGCTCAGAAAACAGGTCGACTAAAAGATCGTGAAACTCACTCTCATGAATATGACCGGTAACATCGGCCAAAGCGTTAGCCAGCGGCGACCCATCTTCATAGCGCGCCCGCGTTATAACACGCGCCAGCGCTTCATTTTGGATTTCAACCGCTTCGCGCTCATCCATCACCTGAAAATGAGGCGCCAGCCCGGCCTCTAATGGAAATCGGCCAAGCAGTGACTCACAAAACGCATGAACCGTCTGAATTTTCATGCCACCAGGAACATCGAGAACCAGCGCAAACAAAGTCCGTGCTCGTCGTAGCGCTGCGGCATCCGCACGCCCACCGGTGAGCGACGTGATTTCTACTTGTAGTTCTTCTTCATCAGCGATTGCCCACCCAGCAAGGGCTCGGTTTATGCGGTTGGCCATTTCTGCCGCGGCGGATTTTGTAAAAGTCAGGCACAGAAGCCTATGCGGTAACGTGCCAGCAAGAAGTAGCGCTAACACCCGATCTGTCAGAACCTTAGTTTTACCAGTTCCTGCTGAAGCAGACACCCAGATTGATCGCCGCGGATCTGCCGCCTGCCGTTGTGCAATACCGGGATCAGGCAACTGTTGTATGGTCATTCGCTACCTCCTTCAATTGACGACCATTCGTGAACGCGCGCGAGATGGGTATAGTCGGACCACCTTGGTGTATGAGTTGGATCTGGTTGGGATAGGTAAGGTGTTTCTGGATCATCAAACCGGGTGACAAGGTCGGTCAATCCGCGGAGGGCGGCTTCTGCCAGCCCTTGGATCTCTTTGCCAGCAGGGCGACGCTCACCAGGGGGTTCACCACCACTTAACTGCCAAAACTCCAGACGAGAGACCGGCGCCTCTGCAACGCCTGAAAACCCACCAGCCTGGGCGATGGCCGCTTCGAGCGGTAATTGTGGCGCAAACCCTAGTGAAATATCCGTGCCACTGGGCAGCTGCCCTGTCTTATAATCAATTATACTGATCGTGCCATCCTGCAACTCGTCAACCCGGTCAGCCTTAGCGACCAAGGTAAATTGCCCCTGGCTGGACATAATCGTCAGGGCCCCAGGGACCTCAGTGTGGGTTTTTTTGATGTTTTGCCGATAGGCTGTTTCTGTCTCAGAAAACCACTCGATTATCCGTTCATAACGCGGCCACCAGAAGGTCCACACTCCTGGCAAAGAAAGAGTCTTGCCAAAGACCGTAACGCCGGTATCCCTCAGAACGCGTAAAACATCCGGCGGCATATGATCTGGGTATTCACGCACGAAATGATCCAGCGCGTCGTGGATCATGGTGCCACGCTCTGCTGCACCGGGATCGGCATCAATAACATCCAATGGTCGCAATCTTAGAATATGGCGAGCATAGACCGCATAGGGATCACGCATCCAGGTTTCAATCTGAGTTACTGAAAGGTGGCGCGGCCTGGCGCTCCCAGGTGGCTTCGGTGTTGGAGCTTTTACTGGTTTTATGAATTCCGGCGTATCAAGCGCCGCCTGCCATCCCAGCAAAGCGGCACCATTTGCCGCTAATGCTGCCTTGACGGCACGACCAGCCTCACCCCCCCCATCCAAAACATTGTCGAGCCGCAAAAGCCAGCGGGCTGGAACTGTCGGCGTACCTTCTACACGTTCTGCCCGTGTAACCATCACCTGCTCCGCACAAAACGCTTGCACAAAATCATGCGCGCTGAGGCCGATGCGCCTCTCGATTGGCGGCAAACCAAACGCCTCCCGCATCGGGCGGCTCATCCAGGGGTCAGCTTTTGGCTCACTAGGCCAAACTGTCTCGTTCAACCCGCCGAGGCACATGAGGTCGGCCCTTTGCAACCGGGCTTCCAGCAAACCCCAAATATGCAATCGCGGATGTGTGCCATAACGAGGTCGGACAATCCGCGACGCCATCAATACTTCCAGCAATGCCGGATAGTCGTATCCTGCAATATCTGGAAAGGTTTCCGCTGCTTGGCGCAGCTCAGAAATAAAAGATGCTGCCGCCTCGCCATCATCCCCTGACCATAACCGATCTGGCCCAGGGGTCCCATGGCTTGCGGCCAGCTGTTCGGAGAATTGAACATGGGCGTCAATTAGTCCCACCAATGAGACAGTTGTGCCTGATATGAGGAGTGATTCTAACGCCATTGCTATCGATTGTAGTGACTCCATCCATGACTTTAATTGGGCCGCTTCCTCGACAAACCGGGAATTACTATCAATTAACCCCTGTAATAAAGCGTAAAGGCCCTCAAACCCCGGGCCCGGCCGCGGGCCCCGCAGCACTAGACGTTCCAGCAAGCGAACCCGGGCACGAAAGCTGGCCGTATCCATTCCTCCGGCGGCAAGCGGGTGTTTGAGCAGCGAAAGAAGCGGAACCGGAGCGATCTGTTCCGCGAAACAGATCGCCGAAAGCTGCAGATATGTGCCCACCGTCGTCGAGGAAAGGGGCTGGCCCGCAGAGTCATCGATCTCGATATCCCAACGCCGTAATTCAGCCGTGACACGCCTCGCGAGCGTTCGGTCAGGCGTCACCAGAGCAGCGGTACGACCCGGTGTCTCAAGCGCCTCTCTTAGGGCAAGCGCGATGACCCCGGCCTCCTCCTGGGACGTCGGGCAGGTCATCAGCCTCACTTTCGACAGAGCTTGTGCGAAATCGATTTCTGCATTCCGTGTTACCTCTTCGTGCGGCGCCATCGCAGCGTGGATCAATTGCACCCGGTCTTGGCTGCACACAGGGTTTATTGCACCAAACCAAGGCTCTATATCGTCGCCTTTCAACCCCATCCTGCGCACCAATTGAACCATCCCGAATTGTGGATGAGTTGATGGCAGAGAAACCGGGCCGTTATCCTCCAATGTTGGGTCATATCCGGGCAGTATGACGGACCCGCACGGGAGGTTTGCTATAGCCTCGAGCATGGCGGCGGTCGCCGGAATACTGCCAGTAGATCCAGCGGCGTAAACCGGTCCTGTCGGCGGCATTGTCCGCCATTTTTTTATTTGGGCGGCGCTCAGCAAATTGCGCCGGGATGCCGGGTCCTCACATCCTAGATCCACAAGAAGGTTTGGCCATTGTTCGGTAACAATCAAAAGGAAATCAAGGGTGACTTGCCAATGAGCCGCGTAGTTAGTTTCGACCAGGTCAACGAGACCTTCAAAACCCAACTGCTCTGTCTCCACCTGATCAAGGAGCG
>CAYZDH010000081.1:0-11195 GCA_964477025.1 uncultured Rhodospirillaceae bacterium
ACGCCGGGATATTTGGAATAGCGTTCCAGATGTTCTCGCTTCTATTGCAAATTATCTAGCAAAACATGGCTGGCGCAATAATTTAATTTGGGGCAGGGAAGTGTCTTTGCCTACCTCTTATGGAAAACAGCTGCCGAAGCCTTCACGACGGGCCGCAAGTGGCTGCCGGGCCCTTACATCTCAGCCAAAAAAGTTAACTGAATGGCAGAAACTCGGAGTTAGACGTCTAAACGGTAACGACCTGCCTACCGCTAAAATTTCAGCGGTCCTTGTCCGGCCCGACAAAAATCATGGCCGGGTGTTCCTCACCTACAAAAATTATCGCGCTATAATGTCGTACAATTGTGCTCATCTTTATGGCATCACGGTGGGACTCTTTTCCGACCACTTAGGGGGTAAATAGAAGCGTGTTGATCCGACAAACCACCACGGTCTTTATTATGTTTATTTTTCTTGCTGGGTGCTCTCAAATCGAGTTAGCGACGCACACCGCAAAAAAGATTACGCAATCAGTATTTGAGAAAAGCAAAGGCAGGTACAAAGTCGGCAAGCCCTACAAGATCCAAGGCACTTGGTACTATCCCGCGGTTAATTACAGTTACCTCGAGAAGGGTATTGGTTCATGGTACGGCCCGAAATTTCACGGCAAAAAAACTGCGAATGGTGAAATTTTTGATATGAATGCAGTCTCTGCGGCCCATCGAACTCTTCCAATGCCAAGCATAGTTCGTGTTACCAACCTCAATAATGGCCGATCACTAAAGTTGCGGGTAAACGATCGTGGCCCATTTGCTAAAAATCGGATTATTGATTTATCACGAAGAGCAGCCCAACTACTTGGTTTTGAACGGGAGGGCACCGCACTGGTCAGAGTAGAAATCGTTGCCGATGAGAGCCGCAGGTTTGCGTTTCTTTCGCAAAGGAAAATTAAGACTTATCCCGTACCAGTCCCCGAAAAAATCGAAATTGTTAGTTTACCAGGCAGCCCCCGTGCGGCCCAATCAAACAAAATTAACAATGGTCAGCACCCTAACAGTACTATCAAGAGCCCCAGCAATTCGACCTTGCGTGCAGAGGTTGAGATGGTTCCGATTAAAGCCGAAAAAAAAATCTACGTTCAAGCTGGAGCCTTTGTTTATCTTGAACTTGCGGAAAAAATGCGGAAACTTTTAGAGCCGATTGGGCCTACACGGATGGTCGAAGCAGTTATTGGCAAACGGAAATATTTTCGGGTCCAGGTCGGCCCAGCGATCAGTGTTAGGCAAGGGGATAAATTACTCGACCTTGTAATCGCGAGTGGTTATCCAAAAGCGCGCCTTGTTGTTGACTAGTTTTCGGGTCATCCTTTTATCTAATTTTCTGATACCTACTTGTTTAAAATACACCTAATCAATAATGAGGACATCAATGTCGGGGCCGAGACTTTTCTTTGCACTAATAGGAATAAGCTCCCTATTATTCTCTACAATCGCTTATTCCCAAACGATAGATACCGGGGCTCGCCATGTTTTTCTTTATGACATGACAACCGACACAATTTTGCTGGATAAGGAATCTGATGTTCCCATGCCGCCAGCATCAATGAGTAAACTTATGACCGTATATATGGTCTTAGAACGTTTAAAATCTGAGAGTCTAAGTTTAGATGACAAGTTCCTCGTCAGTCGCAAGGCATGGCGCAAAGGGGGCTCTAAGATGTTCGTTATGGTCAACAAACGGGTTTCAGTTAGAGACCTTTTACGCGGTATAATTGTTCAATCAGGCAATGACGCATGCATCGTCATCGCCGAAGGAATTTCAGGATCTGAAGAAGCTTTTGCAGAAACTATGACGCAGAGGGGAAAAGAGATCGGCCTTCGAGAAAGTTCGTTCAAAAATTCCCACGGTTATCCAGCACGTGGGCACCATATGTCAGCACGTGACATTGCGACATTATCACGGAGAATAATTAGTGACTTTCCGGAATATTACAAAATGTTCTCTGAAACAGAATTTTCTTTTAGTGGTATCAAGCAAGGAAATAGAAATCCCCTCCTATACAAAGGCTTTGGCGCAGATGGATTGAAAACAGGATATACACAAGCATCTGGCTATGGCCTTGTCGCCTCAGTTGTTCGAAATAAAAGAAGACTTCTCCTCGTTGTCAATGGATTCAAAAGCATTCGGGGGCGCTCCTCAGAGTCCGCCCGTTTACTCGATTGGGGTTTCAGAGAAACAAAGTCATACGAATTATTTAAGAAAGGGGATAAAATTAAAGGAAAAAAAATTGAAAATGCTGATGTTTGGCTTGGCAAGACAAAAAGAATTACCCTTGCCTATGGAAAAGATTTGACCCTGACAATGTCTCGTAAAGCTCGTCAGAGTTTAAAAGTAAAAATAAGTTATAAAAACCCCATAGCAGCGCCTATCAAAATGGGCACTTCAATCGGTATAGTTACAGTTACTGCACCCAGTATGGACCCTATTCAAATACCAATACTGGCAGGACAAGAGATACAACAATTAGGATTCGTGGGACGTATGTTTAACGCCCTGAAATTTCTATTATTTGGCAAGGGGTAAAATGTTAAAATTCTTTCATATGAGCTTATTAGTATGAGGAAGGGAGTTTTCATTACGCTTGAAGGTGGTGAAGGGGCGGGGAAGTCTACTCAACTACAGCTCTTAAAAGAATTTTTAGTTAATGCTTCGGTCGATGTGATTGTTACGAGAGAACCAGGTGGAGTTCCTTCTGCCGAGAATATCCGTGACTTACTTGTAAATGGCCAAATAGATAAATGGAATTCGCTTACAGAAACCCTACTCCATTTTGCAGCCCGACATGAACATGTTTCAAAATTAATTCAGCCCTCTCTTGAAGCAGGACAATGGGTCCTATGTGATCGTTTCGCTGATTCTACGACAGCTTATCAGGGGTTTGCTCAAAATATTGATTTGGGTCTTATTTCAAACCTTTACAATTTATCTGTCGGAAAACTTCAGCCAAACCTCACTATCATTCTAGATTTGCCAGCTGAAGTCGGTCTTGAAAGAGCCAAAGAAAGAGGTGTAGGGGCCACAAGATATGAACGGATGGGTATCGACTTCCATCGTCGGCTTCGTGATGGCTTTTTAAGTATTGCGGACGATAACTCTGAACGCTGCACTGTGATTGACGCAAATCAATCGATAGAAACAATTTCCAAAAGTATTATTACTTTAGTTGCAGAACGGTTTCCCTTGGCACATCACCCGGTCAAGGATATGAACATTTGAATAATTCAGAAATTACAATTCTTCCTCGGGCAAATCCGAGTTTGATTGGCCATGAAATTGCAGAGCGGAGGTTTCTTAAAATTTGGCAGTCCAGGCGCATTCCTCATGCGTGGCTTTTAACTGGGCCAAGGGGTGTTGGAAAAGCAACCCTAGCGTTTCGTATGGCACGTCTCGTTTTACTCAACGATGAAGATCAAAGCATTTCATCGGGTCTCTTTGAAGACCCAAAAGGCCCTAGCCTTGAATTAAACACTGAAAACCCGGTATTCCGGAAAATAGCATCCGGAGGGCATCCGGATTTAATGACGCTAGAACGCTCATTAAATCTTGATACAAACCGGCTCAAAACAACCATCCCTGTAGAAGATATTCGTGCGGCCGCCCAATTTCTAAGATTAACTTCCTCAGAAGGTGGTTGGAGGGTCATCGTTATTGATAGCGCGGATGACCTCAACAGGAATGCAGCAAATGCCCTTCTTAAAATTTTAGAAGAACCTCCAGATAAGGCTCTCATTCTTCTCGTTTGCCATGCCCCTAGTCGTTTGTTGCCGACGGTAAGATCCCGGTGTTGTAATTTGCCGCTTACGCCCTTGCATCACGACAACATATTTCTGCTTTTAAAAGAGCATTTAACGGGGTTTTCTATTGAAGACTTGAAGACGTTGAGCCTTCTATCAGACGGAAGTCCTGGTCGTGGGATCAGCTTAGCCGAGGCAGGAGGACTAGACCTTTATCGGGAAATGATATCTCTTCTCTCTACTCTACCCGATATAGAAACAGAATTACTGCATGATTTCGGTGACCGACTTGCACGGCGGGGCGCTGAAGATAATTTTCGAATCTTTACAGATTTACTCTCATGGTGGGTTAGTAAATTAATAAGTCTAGGGACACGAAAAGAGGTTACGATTGATATAATTCCGGAAGAAGAGAGATGCGCTGAACGTCTTCTATCATTATCGGGGGTTGATCGTTGGTTAGAGGTATGGGAGAAGATTAATATATTAGCCAGTCAAACTGACCGATTAAATCTCGATCGCAAAAAAACGTTGCTCAACATCTTTCACACCCTTAAAGCGGCTGCGAGCGGCTAAATACCGTCATACTTTCTGAGTCAATGGCATGTCTAACGAAAAACGTTATTACATTACAACGCCGATTTATTATGTAAACGACGTTCCCCATATTGGTCATGCATACACGACCTTGGCATGCGACGTATTAGCAAGGTTCAAACGTCTTGACGGTTTTGATGTGCATTTTTTAACGGGCACAGATGAACATGGCCAAAAGGTCGAAAAATCAGCAGCTGAGGCTGGTATGGACCCGCAAAAATTTACAGACAAAGTCTCCAAAAATTTTCAAGATTTAGCCGTTGCTATGAATTTTTCCAATGATGATTTCATTCGGACAACAGAAAAGCGACACACCAAGGCCTCGCAGGCACTCTGGACCAAATTAAAAGACAATGGGCATATCTATCTAGGTACGTATTCGGGTTGGTATGCCGTAAGAGATGAAGCTTTTTATGACGAAAAAGAATTAACGACAGGTGAGGGGGACACAAAATTTGCTCCGTCGGGCGCAGAGGTAGAATGGGTCGAAGAACCAAGCTACTTCTTTGATCTTTCAAAATGGGAGAAACCCCTCCTTAAATTTTATGAAGAAAACCCTGACTTTATCGCCCCGCAAGCACGCCGTAACGAAGTAATAAGCTTCGTCAAAGGTGGCCTGCATGACCTTTCAATTTCTCGTACTAGTTTCAAATGGGGCGTACCAGTACCTGACGACCCTGATCACATAATGTATGTATGGCTGGATGCCTTAACCAATTATATTACAGCGGTGGACTATCCCAACGAAAGTTCAGAGAAATTTCAAAAACGTTGGCCCGCCAATCTTCATATGGTGGGAAAAGATATCTTGCGTTTCCATGCGGTTTACTGGCCAGCATTCTTGATGGGTGCAGGGCTCCCCGTTCATCAACGAGTATTCGCCCATGGTTGGTGGACAAACGAAGGACAAAAGATTTCTAAATCGGTCGGTAATATTATCGACCCAAACAAAATCGTTCAGAACTATGGGCTCGATCAAGTCAGATATTTTCTACTACGCGAGGTTCCATTCGGTAATGATGGTGATTATTCAAACCGAGCAATTCTATCTCGTATAAATGGGGATCTAGCCAATGACCTTGGCAATCTCTGCCAGCGGGTTCTTTCAATGGTGAATAAGAACTGCTCAGCCCAAGTACCTCAATGCGATATTGAAAATATTGAAAACCTTCCTGTATACAGAACCTTAAATGAAGTGCATGAATTAACCTCAAAAGTTCGTCACAATATTGACAAGCAAGCGTTCCATGAAGCTCTAGAAGAAATCTGGCGCGTAATTCGAAATGCAAATCAAACAGTTGATGAATCTGCTCCCTGGGCACTCCGCAAAACAGATCCTAAGGCGATGGAGGACGTCCTCTATATTTTAACAGAGGTAATCCGACACTTCGCCATAATTTTACAGCCTTTTATGCCTCACGCATGTGCCAAGATACTTGATCAACTTTCAGTAACTGAAAATTGCCGAGATTTTTCTTACTTGCATGACCCTTCAAATGCAGTGCCATTTGACAGCAACGCTCTCGAACCTGGCACGCCGTTGCCTAATCCGTACGGTGTATTCCCGCGATTGGACCCCGACAATCTAGTGGAATAACAAGCTTGCCATGAATTTGGAATGGAGAGTGTTTCAAAAAGCTTGAAAGAAGAAGTTCATACCCTTAACTTCACAAAGGTAATAAAAATTAATTTTGCTAATTTTCAATGCAAAATCATTAATAATTAGGGGGTAGGATAAATGTTTAAAAATCGTCAAATGGTTCTAATAACCGCTATATTAACAGGGGTTATCGGATCAACAGCTGTAGCTAATGACGTCGCCGAGTTTTACAAGGGAAAGACAATTACGATAGCAATCCCTTATGGACCAGGCGGTACTTATGACAAATACGGTTCAACATTTGCGAATCATTTAGGCAATCATATACCTGGAAAACCTAATGTAATTGTTCAACACCGGCCCGGGGCAGGTGGCGCAAAAGCTATGAACTATACATATAACGCAGCCCCTAAAAATGGGACATTTGGAATGGTTCCATTGGATGCGGCTGTCGTGAACCAACTATTGAGACCCGACCGTATGAGGTACGATGCAAGTAAATTTCAGTGGCTCGGTTCATCAAACCAAACAAACTCTGTGATGGTTGTTAGATCAGATAGTGGAGTAAAAAAATGGCAAGACCTAAGAAAAGTTCAAATTATTGGCGCCGGTAGCGGAAAATTTAACTCAGGATATATGAACCCTAAATTGATGTCGGTTTTGCTAGGGTTCAAAATGCAATATATATCAGGATATAAGGGGTCATCCCGTTCGATACTTGCGATCGAACAAGGAGAGGCACAGATGTCCAGCTTTAATTGGTTGACTTGGGACTCAAAAGTTCCCCATTGGTTTAAGGGGAAAAGACCATTTGCTAGGGCCGTTTTACAAAATGGCGTAGATAAAGACCCTGCTCTTCCTGATATTCCAATGCTCGCGGACTTGGTTAAAGAATCACAAAAACCCTTGGTAGCATTTATTGCTTCTATGGGACCAATCGGACGCGGAGTGACAATGCCACCAGGCGTTCCCAAGCACTTAATTAAGGCTCTCAGAAATGCATACGATAAAATGAATGCTGATCCGGCTTTCGAAGCAGAGCTTAAAAAAAGAAGGCTACGGCTAATAGCCAGTTCTGGTGAAAAAATTCAATCAATTGTTAACAAAGCTTTGAAAGCTTCATCACCGGCAGTTATCAAGGAAGTTAGGAAGTTGATTTTTGGTAAATAATTACCAGTTTAAAATTTAGTTAGAGGGCCGCCATCTTGGCGGCCTTTTTTCTACCAAATCTAGGCGACAACCAAACCGGAAAGCCTTAGAATAATGTTAATCTCACCTGGAAAATTTTATGCTAGTCGACAGCCATTGCCATCTTGATTTTGACAGCTTTGACGGAGACCGCTCCGAAACAATCCAACGAGCGTTTGATTCTGATATAAATATTTTAGTAACAATTTGCACACGATACAGCAAATTTGATCAAATTCTTTCAATCGCCAATTTAGATCCCAGAATTTTTTGTTCAGTTGGTATTCATCCTCATCAAGTCGAAGAAGAAAATCCGATCACAGTTGAAAAACTTTTAACCGCGTCAACCCACCCAAAAGTAATAGGGATAGGAGAAACGGGGCTCGACTATTATTACGATCAAAGTCCTCGAGATGATCAAAAAACTAGCTTCAGAAAACACATAGAAGCCGCACGTGAAACCCAATTACCTCTGATTGTTCATACACGGGATGCCGACGAGGATATGGCAAATATTTTAAGGGAGGAGATGAACTTTGGCAGTTTTCCTTGCGTCCTTCATTGTTTTTCTAGCGGACAAGAATTAGCGAATACGGCAATTGAATTAGGTTTTTATTTATCATTATCAGGAATTTTGACCTTTAAAAATGCCGAAGAATTAAGAAATATAGTAAAAAATGTTCCGATAAATCGACTTCTCGTGGAAACAGACTCCCCCTACCTGGCACCAATTCCAAATCGTGGAAGAAGGAATGAACCGGCCTTTGTAAGGTATACCGCCAGGAAGGCCGCGGAAATTAAAGGCGTAGATCAAGAAACTTTTGAAAAAATTACAACTGATAATTTTTTTCAGCTATTTTCAAAAGCAAAACTTAACAGGCATTCCTAATTATGAGAGTAACAGTGCTCGGCTGCGGTCCCTCAAGCGGCGTTCCTACCATTACCGGGGATTGGGGAAAATGCGATCCTAAAAACCCCAAAAACCGGCGACGCCGGCCTTCAATCCTACTTGAGAAAGAGGGTTTCAATATACTCATCGACACATCACCAGACTTAAGGGAGCAATTGATTGATAGCAAATGCCAGAAAGTCGACGCAGTATTGTATACCCACGAACATGCCGACCACGTAATGGGAATTGATGATTTACGTGGAATTCAGCGGTATATGGGTTATAATATTGATGTTTATGCTGATAGGTCAGTCCTAAACAGATTAAAAACCCAATTTGGATATCTTTTTGAAGGTATTCAAAACCCCGAAGATCTTTATAGACCAATCTTAAGGCCTCATGAAATTCCGTTAAAACCTTTCACGGTAGGGCCATTTTTTTTCGAAGCCATACATCAAGACCACGGAATTTGTTCATCATTAGGGTTCCGAGTTGATAATTTTGCTTACTCAACGGATGTGGTGCGATTTCCCGAGAATGAGTTGAAGAAATTAAGAGGAATTAAAACATGGATAGTTGATAGCCTTAGAGACGGGGAGGAACATCCAACTCATGCAAACGTCGCTACCACGTTATCCTGGATTGATGAAGTCCGGCCGGATGAGGCGTTCTTAACTCATATGAATTTTCAAACCGACTATGAGACATTAAAAAAGAGACTACCACAGGGAGTGTATCCCGCTTTTGATGGATTAATTATAGAAACATAGATAAGTTACTGGTTTTTAAAAATTAACTAAGGATATCCATAATATACATTATGCGACATTGATGATCCTGAAATCACTACCCCTACCATAAAAAGCGACGACAACAAACAATGAAGACAAAAACCCCAATCGAACGACTTTTAAAAATAATGGAAGACTTACGGAATCCCAAAAACGGCTGCCCCTGGGACAAAGAGCAAACCTTTGAAACAATAGCACCATATACAATCGAAGAAGCTTACGAAGTGGCCGAAGCAATAAAAAACAATGACCAACAATCACTAAAAGGAGAATTGGGGGATCTACTCTTCCAAATAGTTTTTTATGCACAAATGTCTAAAGAAAATGGCGGCTTTGATTTTGATGATATAGCTGAAACAATAAGCGACAAAATGGTTAAACGACATCCCCACGTCTTTGGAGCCAAAATAATCCGGTCTTTAAAAGAACAAACAATAGCTTGGGAGGACAATAAGGCGCTCGAACGATCTGACAATGCTGAAAAACTTCCGGCCGGCACACTTGACGGGGTTGCCATTGCATTGCCAGCCCTTCTAAGGGCTCAGAAACTCCAAAAACGAGCAGCAAGGGTGGGATTTGACTGGCCGAACATTGAACCAGTTATAGCAAAAATTCGGGAAGAAATGTCTGAAGTAACCGAGGCGCTTAAGTCCAAAGATAATAAGGAACATATCGCGGAAGAGATTGGTGATCTATTATTTGCCTGCGTTAACCTCGCACGCCACGCAGACATAGACGCCGAACAAGCACTTATGGATGGTAACGACAAATTCCAGCGAAGGTTCCAATTTATGGAATTACAGCTCAATGAGAGTGGCAAAAAATTCCAAGAATGTTCATTGGATGTATTGGAAAACCTTTGGAACGACGCTAAATCTAAAGAGCGAGCTTAAACCCGCTTTAGGCGCATCATAAGACTGGATGTATCTGCCCTTTCCCCACCCATTTCTTGTACTTCTTTGTAAAATTGATCGACAATTCCCGTCACGGGAAGATGGGCTCCATTTCTATTGGCTTCATCGAGACAAATTGCAAGGTCTTTTCTCATCCAATTGACAGCAAAGCCAAAATCAAATTCATTACGAAGCATCGTATTGCCGCGGTTTTCCATCTGCCAAGATTGAGCTGCTCCTTTTGAAATTACATCAACTACCTGTTCACCATTAAGTCCAGCCCTTTGGGCAAAATTGAGACCCTCGGCAAGAGCCTGAACCAATCCGGCAATGCAAATCTGGTTTACCATTTTTGTGATTTGCCCGGCGCCGCTTTCTCCCATTAGCGTAACGGCCTGAGCGTAACTATTCATCGGTGCCGATGCCTTGTTGAAAACTGTTTTTTCACCTCCCACCATAACAGTCTGAGTCCCCCCCCCTCTGCTCCTACCTGACCGCCCGAAACCGGTGCATCCAAGAAATGAATCCCCAGGCTTTTCCCTTTGTCATTGAGTTCGCGAGCAACCGTAGCGGAGGTTGTCGTATGATCTACCATGATTGCTTCCGGTTTAACGCCGGAAAAAATACCTTGCTCACCGTAAGTTACTTCGCGAAGGTCATCATCATTTCCGACGCAGCAAAAGATGAAATCAGCGTCCGATGATGCTGCTTTCGGCGTATTTCCTTTTTGTCCATCAAACTCTGCACACCATTTTTCTGATTTCGCTTTAGTACGATTGAAAACCGTTACCTTGTAACCGTTTGAGGCCAAATGACCTGCCAGTGGATACCCCATTACGCCTAATCCAATAAAAGCAATATTTTTTCCTTCAGCCATCTTTTCCTCTAATTTGTTAACGTTGCAAAAACAGGATCAATTACTTCTACAATGACCTTCCACGAAGTTTTGTCCCGTGCCGAAAGAAGGCCTTTACTTGGTGTATCTCCCGGTTGGTAAGGGGTTCCATCGAGACAGGCGGCAAAGCCGCCAGCCTCCCGAACAATGAACTCTCCTGCAGCATGATCCCAGGGTTTAAGTCGACGAAAATGTACAAAATCGAGTTTTCCTCTTGCCAAATCGAGATATTCCATACCGCAGCAGCTCGCATTGGTGAGTGTAGCAAAACACTCCTGCATACCTGGGTACTCACGAAACCTTCGGCCTAGTGCCCCCCGCATTTGGCCTGCGGACGGACCATTAGAAAGTTGAAGGCGCTGCTCGCCAAACCAGGCCCCTCCCCCTTCTTCAGCGGTGAGTAAAATTTGGTGAAAGGGCGCGTATATCCACCCTGCCCTGATACGTCTTTCTATCGACAACGCTATGATTACAGCAAAGTCTTCGCCCCCTTTTGCAAAATTATTTGTGCCGTCTAAAGGATCGATAATCCATACGGGTGCTTCTTGTTCTAAACATGAATATGG
>CAYZDH010000082.1:0-11019 GCA_964477025.1 uncultured Rhodospirillaceae bacterium
CTGCAACATTTCCCGATCTAGCGGCCATATCGATTATGGCCCCTTCTATTTTTCCTGTTGAGCTAAAACCAATTTTGTATTTAAACAAAAAGTCGTGTCGTTTCCCTGTGGCTGTCATGTCGTCATCGCGGCGAAGCCTCAACTTTACGGGCTTACCGCATTTATCAGCGAGTAAAGAGGCTATAGCCCCGACAATTGTTGACTGACTTTCTTTACCGCCGAAGGCACCACCCATTCTTCGCACTTCCACCGTGACGTCATTCTGATTTATCCCTAAAACACGGCTTACTCCGTGTTGAACTTCTGTAGGGTGTTGTGTTGAAGAATAAACCAATATGTCGGGACCCTCGCCTGGTATAGCCAGCGCAATTTGACTTTCCAAATAAAAGTGATCTTGTCCCCCACAAGAAATTTCACCGTCCACAGCGAAGTCAGAGTCTTTTATAGCTTTTTCAGCATTACCCGATTCAATTTTTGGAGGCTCATATGTAAACTGGCCTTTATCCCATGCCTCTTGAATAGAAATGACAGCCGGTAATTCTTCGTAGATAACTTTAATCTTTCCTATCGCGGCAAAGGCATTGTCATAACTATCAGCGGCGATGGCCGCTATAGGTTGTCCCGCATATTCAACGAGGTCTCCAGCTAAGACGGGTTCGTCGCTAAAGACAGGGGCTATATCGTTAACCCCCGGTATACAATTTGCCGTAATTACAGCGGCCACGCCGGCACTTGCCTCAGCCTTTGAGGTATCAATGGTCAAAATTTTAGCGTGAGCGTGCGGACTTAATAATAAAGCAACTTCCTGTGTCTCAGGTAAATTAGGCATATCATCGATAAAAACCGCACCACCGACAACGTGTTTGATAGCACTATCGTGTTGAGTACTCTTATGGACCCCTCCCCGAATGTCTTCTGTCGCACTCATTAAACTTTTACTACTTCGAGGTCGTTTTCAGAGCCAAAGAGGTCGCGATGTAGTCGAATTAATAAATTAGTGGCAACTTTTGTACGGTATTTGGCACTTGCTCGATGATCACTTATTGGCTGAAAATCGAAAGATATCTGTTTAGAGGATTCTATAAACTGATCTTCATCTAAACCATTACCTTCTATAGCTAATTCAGTTCTTTTTGCCCTACAAGGTTTGGGGGCTAGGCCGCCATAAGCGACACGAGCGCTCGTTACCCTTGAATTTTCAATCGTCAAGCAATAGGCACCAATTACCGAAGATATGTCTTGGTCATATCTCTTGGAAACTTTGTACGTCCGAAACATTTGATTATCCAGAAGCGTTGGTATCTTAATATTTTTAATTACCTCATTTGTTTTTAAACAAGTTTCGCGGTAGCCGACAAAATAATCCTCTATTGGGACTTCGCGTTCGCCTTCAACCGACGCCAGGGTAAGACTTGCATCAAGTGAGATAAGGCAAGGGAGTGTATCCCCAATGGGTGAAGCATTCCCAATATTGCCCCCTACTGTAGCTAAATTTCTAATTTGTCGGGAACCAATGCGCCGGATCAACTCTTCAAAAGAGGGGAAAAGCCTCTTTATATAGTCCAAAGCCTCCGTATACGTCACGGCGGCACCCAGAATAAGCTCCTCTTGTGTCTCAATAATTTCACGAAGCTCAACGACGTGTCCGGTATAAATCACGTTCTCAGGAACGACCCGGTCTTTACTAATGGAGAGACCCAAGTCAGTTCCACCCGATAACAACATGGCACCTTTAACCAAGCCCTTAAGACTAACCAGTTCGTTAAGAGATTTTGGCATGTAAAAGATTTGGTTTTTTTTCTGATATTTATATGGTGGAGGCTCTATGGTACGATGTTCATAGTCGATATTGTTCATACACCCAATACGGGCTGCATCAACAATTGGCCTATAACCTGTACACCGACAAAGGTTCCCGGCTAATGCATCATGAATAACTGGGTCGTCCTTTTCTTCCGGTGACTGCCCTAAGGCGAAAAGGGCCATCACAAACCCAGGAGTACAAAATCCACACTGCGTCCCCCCTCCCTCAGCTAAGCAGTCCTGTATTGCACTCAACTCACCCCCGTTAATTGGTTTAATTCCCTCGACTGTGATAATTTCACTCGCTCCTACCTGTCCGAGTTGTAAAAGACAGGAATTTACAGCTTGGAATTTATTATTGACGACACGCACGACCGTGCAGGCCCCGCAATCACCCTCCGCGCAACCTTCCTTGGTACCGGTTAAATTAGGGATGGCCCGAATATATTCCAGTAAGGTCATGGTCGGGGAAGCGTTGCCCGTATCGTGTAATTCTCCATTTATGACGAGACAGACCATGCAATCGAAAACCTTTAATCATAAAAATTTTATTTTGGCGTTAAAAAGTTTATTACAGATTTTATAATTATTGAAGTTTTGTCACTTCCCTGCCTGTAACCTAACTTGTAACAAAACACTCAGCTATATTTACATTGGAAAGATAGAGGTGCCCATAACTACTACCCAAATCGTCCACAGCCCACAGTCATGGGATTGGTTTTCCTGCAATCTTCAAAATTTTCTGCTTAGCATTGTAGACTTGACCACCTTGGGTTTTGGAGACAGCAGACCATACCTACCCAAAGATATATAGCCGCTTGTCTATCATCGCATTCTGCCGGGCGGGCGACCTAAAGGCCGCACAAGATTATTTAGGGCACGAAAACATCGAAAGCACGATCCGTTAAGCAAAATATGATAACTGTAAAAGCTGGAGATACAGAACCGACTGACGCAATTCGGTGACGAAGGTCGCGCTAATTCCTGACTCTAAAAATTCCAATGCCAGCTAAATCATTAAAAAGAATGGGGCGAGTGATGGGAATTGAACCCACGACCTCTAGATCCACAATCTAGCGCTCTAACCAACTGAGCTACACCCGCCATAGGAAGGGCCATTCTCTTAGCCCCGCTGCTTAAGGCCGTCAACAGCCGAAATGCTTTCCCAATCTATCTATTGCTTCAATCAAAGTCGTTTCCTCTTTACAAAAACAAAAGCGGACGAAATGCTCTACTCCGCCCCCCTGATAAAAAGCACTTACTGGTACCGCGGCGACGCGAGCCTCAGTTGTAATATGACGACAAAATTCTTCATCGCTACCATTAAACCCAAGAGGACGAAAATCCGTCGTAATGAAGTAGCTCCCTTGGCAGGGCATCACCTCGAATCCAACGTCTTTCAAACCTCTAGCAAGCAAATCACGGCATTTTTGTAGTTCGCCTGACAAAGAACTGAAATAACTTTTATTTTTTGATAGTCCGAAGGCAACCGCAGCCTGCAGGTTAGGCGGTGTTGTGAAGGTTAAAAATTGATGCGCTTTAGAAATCGGGGCCAACAAGTTGGGGCTCGCCGTGATGTAGCCAACCTTCCAGCCTGTCAAAGAAAATGTCTTTCCAGCTGAACCAATTCGAATACATCGTTCCCGCATACCCGGTAGCGTCATTAGCGGAATATGCTTAAGACCATCGAATACCAAGTGCTCATAAACTTCATCACAAATAGCGTAAGCGTCAAATCTTTCTAATAACTGCGCAATTACCGCTAGCTCATCTTTTGAAAAAACCTTTGAACAAGGATTCATCGGCGAATTTAATATAATGAGCTTGGTTTTTTTATTAAAAGCTTTCCTGAGAAGCTCTTCTGACAACTTCCAATTTGGGGGTTCTAAACGAACCAATTTTGGAACTCCGCCAGCAAGTTGAACAATAGGTAAGTACGAATCATAAAGGGGCTCAATCAAGACCACCTCATCACCAGGTTCAATTAAAGCGAAAAGACTAGCGGCGAGTGCTTCAGTTCCCCCAGATGTCACCATCACTTCGGTGAAGCTATCAACGGCTAATCCGTAAAACCTTTTATTAATATTGGCGACTGCTTCCCGAAGAGCGGGGATCCCCATCATAGAAGGATATTGGTTAAGACCATTATCAAGGTAATCTTTTGCCACTCCAACCACGTCAGGCGGCCCATTTCCATCTGGAAACCCTTGCCCCAGATTGATTGCGTCATGCTCCTGGGCAAGGCGTGACATGACTTCAAAAATCGTGGTCCGATACGATGCCAAGATAGAATTAGCTGGTTTCACTGAATGTTTCCTTACAAACTAATTTTCAACTTATTAAACATATTGAATATTTCGGCAGAAAGCCGATCAAATTTTAGCCTCAAAACGCCTAATTATTGTTCATTCTGCTTATTTTTGTTGCAAAAAAGAATTTATTTCAGAATTTTAAAAATAATAGATAAAAGAAACCAATTACTTAAATTATAATAAAGTTGGCATGGGTCGTGCATTATATAATCTGTTGCGTTGCGTCAGCATCGCCACCTCCGAAGTTACGTACATGGGATACCTAAATGAAGAAAATAGAGGCTATTATAAAACCCTTCAAGTTAGACGAAGTAAAGGAAGCGCTTCACGACGTTGGCGTCATGGGGCTAACAGTAATCGAAGCTAAAGGGTTTGGGAGACAAAAAGGCCATACCGAACTCTATAGAGGTGCGGAATATATCGTTGATTTTCTTCCTAAGGTTAAAGTCGAAGTAGTAGTAGGTGACGAAATGCTTGAACGCTCCGTTGAAGCCATTCAGCAGGCTGCCCATACCGGGCGCATAGGTGATGGCAAAATCTTTGTGTCAACAATTGATGAAGCGATCCGAATTCGTACCAACGAGAAGGGGAATGAGGCGATCTAAAACGTCGTCAAAATTAGTCAACAAACTACAAGTTAAAGGAATAGGAAAGATCAAATGAGTAATAGTAAATTCGTAACGGACATGATCGAGGAACACAACGTTCAGTACGTTGATCTTCGTTTCACCGATCCTCGCGGTAAATGGCAGCATACCGCGCAGCATGTTTCCACCATAAATGATGATTTCTTTGAAAACGGTATCATGTTTGACGGGTCGTCTATTGCGGGCTGGAAAACAATTAATGAATCAGACATGACGTTGATGCCGGATTGCACCACCGCCGTTATGGACCCCTTCACAGCCCAACCTCAGCTAATAATTTTTTGCGACGTTCATGAACCATCCACCGGTCAACCCTACGGCCGTTGCCCTCGGTCTGTAGCAAAAAAGGCTCTTGCCTATATGGGTGCAGCAGGTATTGGCGATGCCGCATATTTTGGCCCAGAAGCGGAATTCTTTGTATTTGATGATGTGCGCTTTGAGGCCTCGATGGACAGGTCGTTTTATGAAGTCGATAGCGATGAAGGACCCTACAACTCAGGTGAACCTATGGAAGGTGGAAATATTGGCCACCGGCCAGCTATAAAAGGCGGATATTTTCCAGTACCCCCAGTGGATTCGAGTACAGATCTGCGGGCTGAGATGGTTACTACAATGGTCCAGATGGGGCTTGAGATGGAGAAGCATCACCATGAAGTAGCACCCAGCCAGCATGAACTTGGCATTAAATTTAATACGTTAATAGGTTCAGCGGATTCGATGCAGATCTATAAATACTGTGTGCACATGGTTGCTCATCAATATGGAAAAACTGCCACCTTTATGCCAAAGCCAATCGCTGGTGATAACGGGTCTGGAATGCATACCCATCAGTCTATTTGGAAAGATGGTAAACCTCTCTTTGCCGGTTCAGGTTATGCCGACCTTTCGGAAACTGCGCTAAATTATATTGGGGGTATCATCAAACATGCTCGAGCTATCAACTGTTTTTCAAATGCCTCGACAAATAGCTATAAGCGTTTGATCCCAGGCTTCGAAGCACCCGTTCTATTAGCATATTCAGCGCGTAATCGTTCGGCATCGTGCCGTATCCCTTATGCAAATAGCCCAAATGGGAAGCGTGTTGAAGTACGTTTTCCGGATGCCTCAGCAAACCCCTATCTCGCCTTTACCGCGATGTTGATGGCCGGCCTCGATGGTATAGAAAACAAAATCCATCCCGGAGACCCAATGGATAAAGATCTTTACGATCTTCCTCCAGAAGAACTTGAGGGCGTTCCGACAGTGGCAGGATCACTTCGTCAAGCGATGGAATGCCTCGATGCAGATCGTGATTTCTTGAAGCGCGGTGATGTAATGTCGGACGATATGATCGACGGTTACCTTGCCCTTAAAGAAGAGGAAGTCCTCACTTTTGAACAAGCCCCTCACCCGGTGGAATACACTATGTATTATAGTGTCTAATCAACATACTTGATTGCCCAGATCTTATTAGGTTTGGGCAATCGAGAATTAAAAATAGAGATGCCTGCTGTTTTAGTTATGGAAATGAAACAGATAGGGGATCAACAGAAGCGACAATATGAATTTTCGAACACGTAAGATGGTCGCAGCGCGCGATCTGAACTCTAATGGAACACTATTCGGCGGGCGTTGCTTAGAATGGATAGATGAGGAAGCCTTCATATTCACCTCTTGCCAACTAGAAAGCGAGAGAGTGGTAACGCGCAGCATGTCAGAAATAAATTTCCTTGCTACAGCCCGACAGGGGGAGATTATTGAAGTTGGTATGGAAGCGATAGACTTCGGACGCACGTCAATAACCATTTCTTGTGTCGTACGAAATATGCGCACAAAACAAATTATAACAGCAGTAGACAAAATTATATTTGTCAAAGTTGATCAGGTCGGCAAACCTGAACCGCATGGAAAGGTTCATCCGACCGAACGCGAGTTTATGCACCGTGATTCTCTAATCGTGGCGTAAAAAGTTTCACTGAACCCAGTCTAACCTCTGATATGTTTTTAAAGTTTAGGAAGAATACGTGGTTTTCCGTCGTCCAAAATCGCAACATAAGTAAATTCGCCTTCTGTAACTTTAAACTGATCCGTTTCCACTCTACGCCTAACCCAAACCTCTACCTTTGTCGCTAGCGATGTTTTTCCAGTGCGGATAATCTCTGCGTAACAGCTAACTACATCGCCAATCGCAACCGGCCGATGGAATTCAATTTTATCTACCGCTACGGTAGCCACTCGTCCACAAGCTCTTTGGTAAGCTACGTTCGCACCAGCCATATCCATCATAGACATTAACCAACCACCAAAAATATCCCCACTCGGATTAGTATCAGCTGGCATTGCGATTATTCTGATTGAGGGTTCTGTTTTGGGTTGTTTATTTTGATCACTCATAACAATTTACCTGCCAAATACAACATGTTGTTGTTGAATATAAGGCATATACCGCATACTGTCCCTCCTGTTCTTAGTTAGGATTTAGTGAGCGGAAAAATGCCAGCATCAGGCAAGTCAAAAAGTTACTCAGCCAAAGACATTGAAGTCCTTGAAGGGCTAGAACCAGTGCGACGACGCCCGGCTATGTACATCGGTGGGAGTGATGAGTACGCAATGCATCACCTCGCAGCAGAGCTTCTTGATAATTCGATGGACGAAGCTGTCGCAGGACACGCCAACCGAATAGAATTTGAGCTAGCTTCAGATGGGACAGTGACTATCCGCGATAATGGCCGCGGAATCCCCATAGATAGCCACCCGAAATTTAAAGATAAATCGGCACTTGAAGTTGTGATGACGACTCTTCATTCAGGTGGAAAATTTAGTAATAAGGTTTATGACACATCCGGAGGTTTGCACGGTGTTGGCCTGTCTGTTGTAAACGCGCTCTCAGACCGAATGACGATAGAAGTAGCACGGGACAAGACACTCTATGTTCAGGAATACTCAAAAGGTATACCCAAAGGCAAACTCAGAAACGAAGGATCTGTTCGGCGCAGAGGAACCAGCGTTATTTTTCATGCTGATCCAGAAATCTTTGGTTCCAAATCAAGTTTTCGACCAAATACATTATACAAAATGGCCCGATCTAAGGCATATCTCTACAAGGGTGTTGAAATCAGGTGGTCTTGTGCTTCCGATTTAATAAAAGAAAAAGACAATACACCGGAGATGGAGACCCTACATTTTCCTAATGGTCTTAGTGATTATCTTATAATGCGCTTAAATGGCCGTGAAACTATAATCAGCAATTCTTTTTCCGGAGAAAGCAAACTTAACGGCAATGGAGGCAGAGTTGAATGGGCCCTCGCCTGGCCAGAAGATGGCGAAGGGTCTCTGGTTTCATACTGCAATACCGTGAGAACACGCGAAGGAGGTACACATGAAACCGGTCTAAGAACAGCCCTTACCAAAGCCCTTAAAAGCTATGCTGAACTCGCTGGTAACAAGCGTGGCGGAATTATAACAGGCGATGACGTTATTGGAGGCACATGGGGCGTCCTATCTGTCTTTGTACCCGACCCTGAATTTCAAGGACAAACTAAGGACAAGCTAACAACGGCTAGTGTTGTCCGTAATGTTGAAAATTCGCTCAAAGACCATTTCGATCATTTCCTTTCCGGCGATCCTATAGCAGGCACTAAACTGCTAGAACGCATTCTCGAAAGAGCCGAGGAGAGACTTAGCCGCCGCCGTGCCAAGGAGACCGCTAGAAAAAGCGCCACGAGAAAACTTAGGCTTCCTGGAAAACTGGCAGACTGCGCCAAAGGTTCATCTGATGGAACCGAAATATTTTTGGTCGAGGGTGATTCAGCTGGCGGTTCTGCAAAATCAGCCCGAAATCGAAACACCCAAGCAATTCTTCCTCTTCGCGGCAAAATTCTAAACGTCGCAAGCGCAACCGCTGATAAGCTCCGCGCCAACCAAGAACTCACTGATATGATCCAGGCACTCGGCTGTGGCACCGGCTCCGCTTATATTGACGAAAATCTGCGGTATGAACGGGTTATAATAATGACAGATGCAGATGTTGACGGAGCACATATAGCTTCTCTACTTATGACCTTTTTTTTCCGGGAAATGCCGAAGCTTATAGATAATGGGCACCTTTATCTTGCCCTCCCACCCTTATTTAGAATCACTCAGGGGGCTCTAACGATGTACGCGAAAGATGATACGCATCGGGAAACTTTAATAAAAGAACGCTTCACGGGACGTGGTCGTATTGATGTGAGTCGCTTTAAAGGCTTAGGCGAAATGCCCGCCCAGCAACTCAAAGAAACAACCATGGATCCTTTAAAGCGCAATCTCGTCCGGATAACAATTCCAAAGGGTGGAAATGGACTTGAAGCCCAAGAACTCAAACAAACTCAAAATTTGGTTGAGGACTTAATGGGCCGCAAACCAGAAAAGAGGTTGGCTTTCATTCAAAAAAATGCGCAGTCGGTTCAACAATTAGACGTTTAAAGGCTCTCTTTATTTTTAAGAATTTATTACTCTTTCGTTCCCTGTTTTAATGGCCAATCAAACTAAAATTGGTTACCCAAGACGCCACGCAGTCTGATTACCACACTCAATTGATTTTTCCCGATATAGTTCCACCGCCCGCTCCTGACGTTTAATAGTTTCGGGATCGTCATGGGCGATTGGCGGTAACTCGTTTGGCAAATAATTGCCGTAATCGTCTCTGCCCCTCACCAGCATCGCTGTAGCTTTCAACGTCGTCGTTTGCTTCACATGTGTTGGTAAATACCCCGCCGAAAGTCCCATTCGTCTATTATTGCTAAGGTTTGGTTTTGAACTATGAACAAGACATACATGATGAATTGACATTTCGCCCGGCCTTAAAGGCATAGATACTGCGTCGTCTTTGTTAAAGTCGAAAAGTGTATTTTGTCCGCTTGCGAGGAGGTTCTCGGGACTACGTTCATTATACTCGACGGGATATGCCCCCCCCTTATGAGATCCTGGGATCACCTGAATACATCCTGATTTATCATCTGCAGGTGTCAAAGCTACCCAGGCACTCAAGAGTTCCCACGGATCCATGCCATAGTAAGTTGCATCTTGATGCCAGCTCACATAGGAACCAGTTTCTGGTTCCTTAAACCAAACTCCATGTTGATAGCATAGAATATTTGAGCCAATAAGGTCCTCAACTGCATCCAATATTTTCTTCCTTACAACAAGCTCATAAGCCCACGGAAACCTAAGGAATGCTTTAGTTTTCTGCGTCCCGTGAATTGGTTTATTCTGAGAGGCTTCAAACGCTTCAATTTCTTTTCGAAGCACAAGAGCATCTTCTTCCGACATTACCCGTATTGGCGCTAAATATCCCTCGTCATGATATTGACGGATTTGGAATTCTGTAAGCAATTTGGACATTTAATTACATGACCTTTTCAATATACCGTGTTAATCACAGTTTACTAATTTTGCAGTAAGGCGTCACTGTATTTGACTTCTGTTCATTTTATCTCCACATAAAGGCCGTGTTTAATCTTTTAGGTTCGCAATAACACAATCCATATGACTTTTAATGATCTCGGGCTAAGCCCAGAAGTACTTCGCGCAATTGAAGACGCGGGTTATCAAACCCCAACGCCAATCCAAGAGGAGGCGATTCCTTTTGTATTAATGGGCCGCGATGTTTTAGGTTGCGCCCAAACAGGAACCGGCAAAACCGCCTCATTTACCCTACCCATGATCGAAATTCTTGCGAGTGGGCGAAGCCGCGCACGAATGGCGCGCTCTCTAATCATGACGCCAACCCGAGAGCTAGCAACACAAATAGCCGAAAATTTTGAGACCTATGGAAAGTATCACAAACTATCGATGGCACTTCTTATCGGCGGCGTTTCCTTCGAAGATCAAAATGCCAAACTTGATCGGGGTGTCGACGTAATGATTGCGACGCCGGGTCGCCTGCTGGACCATTTTGAACGCGGCAGAATTCTACTTACCGACATAAAAATCTTAGTGATCGATGAAGCTGACCGAATGATGGATATGGGCTTTATGCCTGATGTAGAGAAAATCGTTTCACTGTTACCGCCAATTCGGCAGACTTTATTCTTTTCGGCAACTATGCCGATAGAAATTCGTCGTCTTGCCGATAAATTTTTAATGAACCCTAAAGAAATCTCGATTACACCAAAAACCGCGGCGGCGGAAACTGTTAAACAATTTCTCGCGACCGTCGAAAATAAAGACTATGTAAAACGTGACACGCTGAGAAAATTGATCCGTTCGGAAGACATCGATAATGCGATAGTTTTCTG
>CAYZDH010000083.1:0-10855 GCA_964477025.1 uncultured Rhodospirillaceae bacterium
TGATTGAAATCACATTAAATAATCGCCCCGCGCCTGCCTCATGACACCAGACGCCCTCTATACCATTCAAGCCAGCCTTTTCACATTCGTCCCAAATCATTGCCGACTTCACTGCAGCTCGAGCAAAGGTGAAGTTTTCTGGCGGACGGGATGGAATGGCCAGGGTCAAAATAGGATTAGTACGGTGATAAACGCGTTTGATTTTAACGATAGGGAGTTCACTTGAAGTTGAAGCATAATAGCCCATGAACTCACCAAAGGGACCCTCTGAGCGTAATTCGTCACTATAGATTTCGCCCTCCAATACAATTTCGGCATGCGCCGGAATTGGGAGCCCATGAAGCTCGCTGGGGATCACATCTATTGCTCGTCCCCGCATACCACCCGCATATGCGAACTCATCAACTTCATGATCAATTTCCTGATGTGAGACGAGAAAGAGGAGAGGATCATGGCCGCAAGAAATTAAAACTGGGCAAGGTTTCCCCATGGCAAAATATTTTTCACTGATAAGCCGCCCCTGCTTACCTGGAGACATCCAAATTCCCACGGTATTTTTATCGTGTACCATCACCCGATATGTCGCGGAATTAACCCAACCCGTATCCGGATCGCGCATGATGACCGCATCATCCGTCCCTATATAACGGCCGCCATCCAGCTCATGAACAAAAGGGGCAGGGAACTGCCAGACATCGACCTCATCATCCCTCATGACGTTGTCCATTACGGGGCCTGTTGAAACTTCCACAGGTGGGATCAGCTTAAACTCACGCTTAGACCGTTCGCGATAGCTTCGAACAAGGTCAATTTCATCATTTGGTTCTGGCAAACCGAGAACAACTGCGAGACGACGAAACGCGTTTGCAGCACCAGAAAGTATACGTGTCCCTTCGGGGTAACCTTTAATGTTATCGAACAGGATAGCCTTAGCCCGTCCCGGCCGGGCTGCAGCTGTCATTTCCGAAACGGCGCCAACTTCTAAATTCCAATCTGCTCCATTGACATGGGCAACCTCTCCCATTTCCTCAAAACGTTCCAGAAGATCACGTAAGTCTTCATATCCTTCGTTACGCCGGGGTGCTTTATTATTCGCCATTTTAAATACTCCAAGGCAAAAATTTGAAAGAGAGCCAAAAAATTTCTACACAGTGACAGAACCTCCAGCAAGGGTTCTACCCAAATTTGGATAATATTCAGAAGTCAAATATAAGTTCTATCTGAAAAAACCAATGAGTTAATTCCCAAATGCCAGAGACTAACAGCACCCTATCCAAGCATTCGGTCTCCCAGATTTTTAGTGCATGGGCCACAAGATTACAGATCGGCGCTATTCCGACTGAGGTCCAAATGACGCTCAGCAACGCACTATTAGACTATGTAGGTCTTTGTGTCGCCGCTCGGAACTTAGACTATGTCCACGCCATGATCGCAGCCTGTTCTGCACCCGGTAACTGTACCGTAATCGGCCACGCCAATCCGGTGGACGTCGCCTCCGCCGCTTTGATCAATGGTACAGCAGCCCATGGAGAAGATTATGATGACACCTTTGAAGGTACCCCTGTACATACCGGTGCCGTTGTCATACCTGCAGTTTTAGCCGTCTCTGAAAAATTCAATTTATCCGGCCAGAATAGTCTGTGTGGGATCGCCGTAGGTACAGAGCTAATGTGCCGTATGGCGCTTGTAGCGCCTACAGGTATTCATCGTGCAGGGTTTCATCCAACAGCTGTCATTGGCGCAATGGGTGCTGCTGCAGGGGTAAGTGCAGCACTCGGCTCGACAAAACAAGAAATGACAGATGCCATTGGTATTGCAGGTAGCTTCGCCTCGGGTGTTATTGAATATCTCGCAGAGGGCAGCTGGACCAAACGCCTGCATGCCGGCTGGGCCGCCCAATCAGGAATTCGTGCTGCCCTTCTGGGACGTGAAAAATTCATGGGACCGCGGACTATAATGGAAGGCGAGCATGGCTTCTTCTTCGGCTTCTCATCCCCCAGTATTCCAAATGACTACACTAAAGTTACCGATAACCTAGGAAAGGTTTGGCATGCTGCATCTATCGCTTTCAAACCCTATGCCTGCGGTACAATGACCCAACCGTTCATTGATTGTGCTATTAAACTTGTGCGGCAGGGTGTTTCGCCAGATGACATAAGTAGTATTAGCTGCAATGTTGGCGAGGGGACGGTTCATCGTCTCTGGGAACCTCTGGCGGAAAAACGTAACCCATCGACTGCTTATTCCGCCAAGTTCAGCGTCCCCTATTGCATTGCAGCCGGTATCATAGACGAGGCCGCTGGCCTCGCGCAGTTTACTGACAATCGCGGAACCGATTTAGAAATTTTGAAATTGGCTAATCGGGTGTCATACAAGATTGACCATGAAAATGAGTATCCTGCTAATTATAGCGGACACCTTATTGCCAAGTTAAAGAATGGTGGCGTAAAGGAAATTGAACAACCGCATATGCGTGGTGGTTCTCGCGAACCATTATTACGCGAGGAACTTATAGAAAAATTTTATGCAAACGTTAAATTTGGGGGTTGGCCAAAGAACACTGCCAAACGCCTTCTGGGGTTTTGCGAAGCCTTTAAGGAAACCAACGAGCTCAAGGGTTTAAGTTCATTCCGATCAGAAAAACCCTAAATTTTTGACATTATTCGGCGTCTAGTGGAGCTACAAATTTTGTGGTCTCGTCATAAATACCCTGCGAGAATTTATAAATTTCTGGCGGTAGGGGCCGCCGATCACCAGAATTCATCCACAAACGCAGGAGAAGGCGCTTGCGCTCTGGTTCTGGCCAGTCTTCAAAATCTGTCCGCGAATGCAGCGTCACATGGTTCATGACATAGCTTATATCGCCCCGCCCCAAGGGCACCTCAATTGCGATCTCCGGTGCAATATCGCGAAACATCTGTAAGGCCTCTTTCTGTGCTTTGGTAAATTTAGGTACGCCTGGGATCATTTGGCCTTTGTTCAATGCCGAGCTCACACCGCGGACGGCAAAGTATCCTTCGTGAAAATTGAAAATCCCCTGTCGAATAAATGGATCTTTTTGACCCGGATGTTTTTCATTTGAAAGTTGCCGATAAAATTTCCAACCAAGTTCCTTTGCCAAGTCTGGACGACGCTTAAGCATTTCGTTGTAGAGAGTTACAGCACTACAAACGAGGTGTTCGCCGCCGGCCTTGGCGCCATGGATGCACCCAAGTACCAAAACATCCGCCTGATCACAATGAAATGCCATGCGGGCTTTTGTGCGGTAGCCACGGGTTTTGGCATAATCGCCGCCTACATCTTTGACGTGCCCGAGAAGATGGCCCTGTCGATTCTGTGAAAGAGCGCGCCCCACATAGACGGAAATCCCCCAAAAGGCAGCGGCATATTGTACCCGATTAAACTCTTGAATGGGCAGTCCCTTAATTAGGACAATGCCCCGTCCCTCCATCAGCTCATCCTGAACCTCTTGCAGACGGGGCGCTAACGTTGGCAGCGGAAAGTCTTTTTTAGTGATATCCTTAATGTCTAGCCCGCATTTTTGAACGCTGGCAACGGCAGATTTAACTTCGGAAATTTCTCTATCAGACAAACGATAAATCCAATCATCATTTGCTAAAATATCTTTTGGGTACCAGAAAGCTGGATCAACAAGAGGCTCCCCAAGATGCGCCGGTTCACGGGGCAAGCTGCTTCGTTTCCAGGTATTTAAAGTCATTCTGCTGTTCCTGCCTCTAAAACATATTCTGCTATTTTCTCATATTTTATTAAAATGCAAAACGCTAAATACCTAAATTTCTCGCGAGCAAATTTACGAAAGTTTACGACGTTTGACTTTGACTTCCCCTCCGGCGGTTAACCTTATTATATTGACGGTTTTGGCAAGGTCGGGGGAACCAGAATAATAAGCAGGAACAACACCCTTGCCTACCTTGATAGGGCGGTTCCAGTGTCCGAGAGCGACATAATCGGCCCCAGTTGCATCGAGCTCCGCATCGTCAAACAACCAGGAAGCACGAAGCGCGGTTCTGCGATCGGCAACTGGCTCATAATGCCCATGGGCTAAGGCAACTTGCCAACGAGTTTTCCGGCGAAGTGGCTTCGCAAGTGGGTTCATGTCGTCATAGTCATAATGTGCCCTGCCCCAAATTTCTAAATCAAACTCAGGGAATAATATTGCCCGCTTATGGGTCACACCGAGTATATGAAGTTTGTTTGCCTCCGCCATTGACTGATGATGCCATGGAGAACTGGGCGTAGCGGGATCATGGTTTCCGGGAAGGGCTACTACGTGCATTTCCGCATCTCCCATAATTTTTGCTGCTTTTGAAATAATGTCGTCTGCGAGACGATTGTGTTCAAAAACATCACCAACCAGCAAAACAATATCAGCATTTACCGACGCCGCGGTTCGCAAGACATCTCGAAGTGGGTTCGTACCGTCGCCTTCGTTTGCTCGCGCCGTAAACCCATCATCTACATGAATGTCTGAGCTGTGGAGAAGCACAATATCATTTGTAGTTTTTGCAGTTTTACTCAAGATAAGGAAACTCGAATTATAAAGGTTTTAGTCAATTCTTAGGTTGCAACTGTTCTAATCATGAGGCCATTTTACCCCTAATCAGCCCGTGCGTCCAAGGTACGGCACACCAACCGTATTTGTTCTCGATACCAATCCTGCCGTGGGTCACTGTCATATCGCGCCGGCCAAACCATAAAATGGCCCAGCGGTCCTAAATCTAGGGGCAATTCTACATATGCAAGCCCGTGACTTTTCCCAAAAATGATCGCCAAACCCTTAGTGAAGACGGCAATCATGTCTGACGAGCGCAAGAGTTCGGGAACCGCTGAAAACCCTGGAACAAAAATTTTTCCATTCCTTTCTAAACCTCTATCTGCAAGGAGGTTGTCAAAAGCGGCCCTTTGACCGCCCGTCGCACTCACGACAACATGCGGAAAGGAAACAAGGGATTTTGTATCAAAGGGTCTCGCACCAGACAGCACGGGATGCCCCTTACGGCAGACACAAACCAACTCTTCATCAAAAAGCCACTCAGATTTCAAGTGCGGTGGCAAATTTTCTGGCCACCCTAAGGCCAAATCGATTTCGTCATTTTCAAACAAACTAAGTGTTTGATCACGATCAGCTGTCTTTACGTGAAGTCCCACGCCCGGTGCTGTATCATTCAGTTGTTTAACTAGAAGCGGCAGGACAGTAAGGCTCAACCTATCCGGCAGCCCAATTCGCAAAACCCCTGTCGCTTCCTTAGGGTCAAATTGTATCCCTTCTGAAAGACAAACCTCGGCGAGCTGCATGATATCGTGCAGTGGGTCACGGAGTGCCTCTGCACGCGGCGTTAAAGTAAGGCCACGAGGACCCCTAACCAAAAGCTCGTCATCCAGAAGTTTTCGCAAGCGGTTCAATGCATTGCTGATGGCCGGTTGGGTGCGGCCAAGCCGCTCCCCTGCCCGCGTCACATTTTGCTCTTTGATCAAGGCATCTAAAACCTTAAGCAAGTTCATATTTAAGTTTTTCAGGTCCGCCAAAGATCAACCTATTTTATATCAAGTTAATTTTTTTATTTTACTGATTGTTAAATACTAGAACAAAGGGAATTCCTATACCTAGTCTTTAACAGAGCCTTTAACTGTGTGAGCAAAATCAATGGCTTCATCTAGCCTTAGGTCACCAGACTTATTAACAATTTGTTTCATGATTGAAAGAGCATCTGCTGAATACCCGGCCAATTCATTGCCGATGCGTTCTGCCTCCAACATAAGACCATCGGAATCTACAATATAAGTAACCAACCCCATAGATCTTGCTTCTTCGGCATCGATACTCCTACCTGTAGAGGCCAAATCAAAAGCCGCTTTTAAACCAACATGCTTCACTAGTAATGGCAAAACACCCGCGACGGTAAAGCCACCCTTGATTTCCGGATAACCAAACTTCGCTTTGTTGCTGGCAATGACAATATCACAGGCGATTGCGAGTGCAGAACCGCCACCCAACGCCGGGCCGTCTACCACGGCAATCGTTGGTTTAGTCTTCACCGGTTCCATTTTAAACAAGCGCCCCATAACTTTTGAACGTTTTTCTGACAACGTAGAAATTTTATCGGTTTGGTCCGCAAATTCTTTAAAATCAGCCCCTGCGCAGAATACACTCCCCATAGCAGCTAATATTATTACCCTAATATTGTGGTCGGCCTCCGCCTTTTTGAGCGCATCATATAACGCGTGAACCAAATCAGAATTAAGTGCGTTCCGCTTCTTAGGGCGTTGCATCGTCATTCGGACAAGCGCACCGTCTCTTTCTATTCGGAGAATATCTTCCATTGAAGAAACCTTTTTATCTAATTGTCATGACAAATTTTAAGTTTTTTGGCGAAATTTTAATTATCGCCAGTGGCTGAATAGCAGCCCCCGCTACCAAGGGCCCGACAACCTCTCCTTGGCACTCTAAACATCCGAACATTTTGTTTCTTTGGGCTGAAATAAGTATTAATCCCGACTAGTTTCATCTAGGGCCCCGTCACCAGGTTAATGTTCTGCGGCAGCATGACTTAGAATAAGAGCTATCGCTACCGTTGCCGTAAGGTATTCTCTAATGCAATCTGTAAAAAATTGTAAGGAGAAGATAATGGTGAGGCTTGCGCCAGTTGCACGCGACCAAATGACAGGACTCCAGAGCAAACTGTACGACCGTATTTCAGCCCAACGCACAGGCGGGAAAGTCGGTGGACCTTTCGCCGTTATGCTACATGCACCTAATATTTGCGATCCGGTATCCCAGTTTATCGACCAACTGATGTCAGACTCTCCGCTACCCCATAAGCTCAAAGAGGTGACTATTTTAACGATTGCCCAAGCTTATCAGGCTCCTTACGAGTGGGTTGTGCATGAACGGCGGGCCCGACGCTTTGGGTTAGAGGATAGTGTAATTAAATCTCTTAAAACTGGTCAAAAGCCGATTTTTTCGGATCCTACAGAAAAACTTATATACAACATTACAAAAGAAATGCTCGACCAACGCCAACTGAGCGACAAATTGTATAAGCAGGCGGAAGAGTTTCTTAGTAAAGAGACCCTCGTTGAGTTTATTGTTTTACTCGGCTTCTATATTTCTGTCGCTGTCTTGCTGGTATCCTTTAAGGTTGAAGGACCCGACGGCGAGGATCCATTTGCGCTTTAAGCCAAGGAATAAACGATGAGTGATAATGATTACGCCATCCGCCGTATTGTCGCTGGACATAATGCAAAAGGACTCGCAACGATCATCATGGATGGCACTGCCACAAATCAGCAAATCCGGAAACTCGGGCATATTTCGACATTAATCTGGAGTTCCGACGAAGCACCCGCTGAAGTCTGGAGTGGTGAGGATTTTGGGGCACGGGAGAATATTATTCAGCCTCCGCCAAACGGATCTGGTTTCCGGGTCGTCGAGTTCCCACCCGGGGTTCCTGGAATGATGCATCAAACCAATACGCTTGATTATGCTATTTGTATGTCAGGTAATATCGACATGGAAATGGATCACGGCGTTACGATCCATATGGAGCCGCACGACATCCTAGTTCAGCAAGGAACAACCCATTCATGGCTTAATCGCGGCACCGAACCCTGCCGTGTTGCCTTTGTATTAATTGACGCAAAACAGTCACCTAACGATCAGCTTAAAGGACCAGGACGGCAGGATCTGAACCCAATTAAAACTCTCCCTGAGGGAAAAGATCCACCACTTCCTCCTATCCGACGTATCGTGACTACCCATGATGGAAACGGAAATGCTGTTATTATGAGTGATGGCCTTGCACCGCAACGTCTACTGCGGCAGCGCGGCAATGTCTCAACGCTGATCTGGGGTAGTGACGAAACTCCAGCCGAAATCTGGACAGCAGAAGATTTCGGAATGCGAAAAAACGACATCGGACCGCCGGCTCGGGGGTCATGGTGTCGGGTAATCGATTATCCGCCGGGTCCGGGACGCATGCACAGAACTGAAAGTATTGACTACGTCGTCTGCCTTAGCGGCGAAATCGACATGGAACTTGACGATGGCGAAATGGTGCATATGAGTGCGGGCGACGTGATGGTCCAACAGGCTAATCTTCACAGCTGGATCAACTCTGGATCAGAGACCTGCCGCATCGTCTTTGCGTTGATCGATTCAAAGCCGAAGAGCTGATTTAAACTACGACCGCCGGCACCAACAAGTGTGAGTCATATTCACCTCCTGTATGAATGACGTGGTGCCCGGAGTTAACAGTTTCCTCATGCTTGAAACGATTAAAAACGTCAATAATATCATATCCCTGAACAATCAGTTGGAGTTTTTCACCGCTTCGAAAACCAGTGGCTGAAGCGAGAATTTCAACTTCGCATGGAACGATTTCATCCGGCCCAAGCTTGAGCAACCGCTCATGCTTCAGCCAAGGCTGCCAGGGCGTTGATTTCTCTTCGTCGAGTTCTCGGTGAGAGACTCGGAGCCAACCGCTCGCGGCTAGGCCATCTTCAATGTGCTGAAAATCAGGAAAATAGACCTCGTTTCCATACTTATCGAATTTTTTAATCGCCACATGAAGATCGAGATCATCCGCGCCCTCTGCATTAACCCAAAGCTTGAGTTTCATATGACCAATAATATCAACGGCATCATCAAAGGTGTATTCCCATTTAGTGCTGTCTATTTCAGAAACTGTTTTTTGAGCCGAGTAGCGTGTATGCGACTGATTAGCAACCGGCGATCCATTCAGCGAGCCGTTTTCGGCATCCAGGTAAAGCGGACGATAATCCGTCTCAGGCACAGGGAAATCGTCGAAATATCGGTCACGTCCATCGTAAAAATAGTCTCGCACCTCAATACGAACCCGCGGCGTTTCCCGCATACCATTTTCATGCCCTATGAGGAAACAATCGAAAAATCGTTTCTGCAATTCAAGCCCTTCACGAGCATAGTAAGTCTCCCATTCTTTGCGGCCGTGACCATAGAGCCATTTATTCTTTGAACTCGCTTGTTTGTAGCCTTCAACAGAACCACGCGTGTGGAGCCCGGCTGTCGCCCAGCTTGCAACGGCCAGAACAGCCGTACTGATCTTTGAAAGGTCGGGATGTTTGGGACGCCTAAAATCGTCAAGCAGGGGGCGGTTTTTTTGCTCTGCAATGGAATCCTCTGCCGTTGCATCTCTCGCAATGAAGCCGGTCTGGGAATTCATCCGACGTCCCCATATCTCGCGATAAAAATTCGTATCGGGCATTCCGCCATGAGTGACGTGTTCGCGATAGAAATCGTTGAAACCTTCCCAAGGGATAGCAGCTTTTAAGTGAGGCGGGTTTTCAGAAGCCCCCAACCATTGAGTCGCTGCCAAATAAGAAACCCCATTAGACCCTACATTACCATCACACCATTCTTGTTCTGCAATCCATTCGACAAGGTCATGAAAGTCCCTTGCGATTTGTGGATCGAAATGAGCGAAGTGAGCACCCTCGCTTTGGTTGGTTGCTCTGCAGTCGGCGCCGACAACGATATAACCATTCGGTACCCAGTAAACGGGATCCGGCATTTCCCAACCAGTATATTCAGAGAACGGCAACGGCCCGACATTCGGGATTCTTTCAAATTGTTAGTCCGGTGGGTATGAATGTTTGCCATAGGGCGCAAGACTCAAAATTGCAGGATATTTCCCAGGCTTAGCTGGCCGAAAAACGTTGGTCATGAGACGGATTCCGTCACGCATATGAGCGGCGACATCCTCCTCAAAAATTATCAGTGCTTCTTTATCGACACCGTAAGTATTACGTGTCCTCGTTTCGGAAACGTTTATGGTTGTTACCTTTGTTTCTGGAATCATAATGCCTCTCTCTATTTTCTTTAGTTTACAGCATATTATTTTTGATTAAAAACCAAGGTTATTTTGTGGCACCCCGTGACAACAGCATAACGACAGGAATCGATGCTAGTGCCCCAATCATGATCAAGTAAAAATCGTTAAAAAACCCGATAGACATTGCTTGCCGACCGATCTCTGTATCCAGCAAACGAAGTCCCTCTGCGGAATTAAGATCCCAATTTTCTGGCAACCAGGGTTCTCGCATTATTTCGGTATAAGGGTTTGCCCTCTCTGACATATAGGCATGCGCTGTTGATTGTGATCGCGAAAGGATGCTGATGACAACAGAAACTCCAATACCGCTGCCATAGTTTCGAAAGAGGCTGGTAAATGTTGATGCTTCGGTTCTGAGGTTAGATGGCAACGTCCAAAAGGATACAGCTGTGAGTGGGACCCAGATCGCCCCAATTCCAATTCCATTAAAGACTGCTGCTATAATGAAATCCCAAATCCCGACGTCGACGGTGAAGTTAGACATGCGCCAAGCCGAAAATGCTACACACAAAAATCCAAAAATAATGACGGCTCTTGGATCCACCCTATTTGATAACCGTCCCGCAACCTCAAGCCCGATCAAAGTGCCAACGCCTCTAGGCATCATGACCATAGCAGCCATCAAGATTGGAAAGCCTCTCAAGTTCTGCAGGAAGAGTGGCATAATAACGTTCATTGACAGGACCAAGAAGCCAAGCATGAACTGAAACAAAATCCCCAACATCAGATTTTTATCTCTAAATATACCGGGGCTTATATACGGGGTTGGTGTCGTCAAACTATGCATAATAAAGAGATACAAACCAAGAACAACGGAACCCATTGTTATGATGATATAATTTGACTCAATCCAACCTTCAATTTCACCGCGATCCAGCGTCAATTGCAGAGAGGCCAGTGCAAGAACTAGGAATACATATCCAAGAATATCGAATTGTTTTTTGTTATCTACCGCTGTTTCCTTA
>CAYZDH010000084.1:0-10812 GCA_964477025.1 uncultured Rhodospirillaceae bacterium
ATGGTCCTTCATTCAATTGGACGTTTTAATACCCCGCACCCAATAAATCCTTTTATTCGGAAATATATATTTCCAGGCGCGGATTTACCCGCATTATCGGAAGTAACAAAGGCCATTCAACCCACCAAACTTCTTATTACCGATATTGAGATTCTGCGCTCTCATTATGCTCAAACGCTAAGGCTTTGGCGGGAACAATTTGCCCAAAATTGGACGGAAGTGGCCGAGATTTACGACCAACGATTTTGTCGCATGTGGGAAATTTATCTCGCCCTCTGCGAGGTTGGTTTTAGGCATCTCGACTTAATGGTTTTTCAGATGCAACTAACAAAAAAAATTAATGCTGTGCCCCTAACCAGAGATTACATGTTGGACTGGGAAAGGCAGCAGGCCGAAAGAGAAAAAATCTAAAAATTTCTGTATAAATATTTTAGCCGGATGCAACTTCTTTTTTATCTATGATCGAGGTTATACACAATAAATTTTGGCTAGGCACCTTTTTCCCCAGTATTCACCTGTTTAGACAGAATTTTTTTATATGTTGAATTATGTACAGTGATACAAAGAGCAGCATCAGTTAACATCAGTTAAACCTGTATTGTTTAGGTCGAGATCATGGATCAAATCTCAAATTCCGATAAAGTCACAACACTTCATACGCCGGAAGAAGAAAAGCTTAATTGGCGCCAACCTCCCTCAAACCTTGAAGCGGAGCAAGCGCTACTTGGAGCTATTCTTGTCAATAACCGAGCTTTTGAACAAATATCAGATTTTGTTAAACCTGAACATTTTATCAATCAAACACACGGTCGAATTTTTGAGACAATCGGCAAACAGATTGAACGTGGGCAAGAGGCAAATCCAACGACACTGCAGTTCTTTTTTGAAAACGATGATGGATTAACTGATTTGGGAGGCCCCGCCTATCTTGCTCGCTTGGCGACAAGCGCTGTAACAATCATAAATTCGCGTGACTACGGTCAAACTATTCATGACCTTTTTCTTCGGCGGCAACTAATTGGGCTTGGTGAAGATACCGTTAACGAGGCTTATGAGCCAGAAATTGACGATGCGGCGTTAAACCAAATAGAACGAACAGAACAAAGATTATACGACCTAGCAACTGCGGGTGAATACCAAGGTGGCTTCAAGGATTTCGCATCTGTACTAACTATCGCGGTCCAACAGGCAGAAGCTGCCTACAAGCGAGACGGCAAACTCACTGGGGTTGGAACGGGTTTGACCGATCTTGACTCTCTTTTAGGCGGCCTTCACCAATCAGATTTGGTTATCCTCGCGGGGCGCCCGTCAATGGGGAAAACAGCACTTGCAACAAATATTGCGTTTCATGCAGCCAAAAACATCAAACGTGAAAACGACGACTTTGGCAATGAGAGTATTGTCGACGGCGCGGTAGTGGGATTTTTTTCGCTAGAAATGTCAGCTGAACAATTGGCTACGCGTATCCTAGCCGAAGAATCTGGCGTTGGGTCAGACCTTATACGTCGTGGAAAAATGGGTAATACGGAATTTGGAAAGCTCGTGCAGGCTTCTCATGAGTTACAGCGGGCGCCGATATTTATCGATGACACGCCTGCCCTAACAGTATCTGCATTACGGACTAGAGCACGGCGCTTAAAACGTCAGCATGGCCTTGGTTTGATCATTGTCGACTATCTGCAACTACTAAGCGGCAGCAGTTCTCGTCAAGATAATCGCGTTCAAGAAATTTCTGAAATCACGCGAGGATTGAAGACTTTAGCTAAAGACCTTGATGTTCCGGTACTAGCCCTATCGCAACTATCACGACAGGTCGAACAACGAGACGACAAGAGACCTCAGCTTTCAGACCTTCGTGAGTCTGGGTCAATCGAGCAGGATGCTGATGTTGTAATGTTTATCTTTCGCGAAGAATACTATGTTGCCCGCCGCGAACCACGTGAAGATACTCCAGAACATCAAATCTGGCAGGAAGAAATGGAAAAAGTGCATAATATTGCCGAAGTCATAGTCGGAAAACAACGACATGGGCCTACGGGTCGTGCACTCCTACATTTTAATGGCTTACTTACTAAATTTGGTGATTTGGCCAGATCTGATTACGTGCCTGAAGACAATTTTTCCTGATTATGACTTCAGCTGATCGAACAGGGGCTATTCTTACTGTAGACCTAAACGTATTAGCAAAAAATTTCGCTTATTTAAAAAGTAAGTTAAATAAAGGGACCAGGTGTAGTGCAGTCGTTAAGTCTGACGCCTATGGACTTGGACTTAGACCGATCGTTTCCCGGCTCTCACAAGAAGGATGTAATGAGTTTTTTGTAGCCATGTTGGATGAAGCAATAGCAGTCCGTGCAATATTGGAGGATATAGATAAGAACGCTGCTATTTACATGCTAAACGGCTTACCCAAAGACTGCGAAAGTGAATTACATCACTACAATATTATTCCAATCCTTAATAGCATTAAGGAAATCGAATGTTGGTCGTCTTTTGCAAAACATAGTAACAAAATACTTCATGGTATTATTAATATCGACACAGGAATGTCACGCCTAGGACTTGATAAGGAAGAGCTAGAAAGGTTTACCTTAAACCCTCAGGTTTCTGAAGGAGTTAATATCACGCATATCATGAGCCATTTGGCCTGTGGCGACAACCGAATGGATAACCAAAACGAGCAACAAAGGCATTTATTCGACAAATATTGCTTACATTTCGCTTCTACAAAATTTAGTCTAGCTAATTCGGCTGGAATTTTTCTAGGCAACAAATTTCATTATGATTTGGTTCGCCCAGGCGCTGCTATTTACGGCCTCCAACCGATAAGAAATGAGATTAATAAAATAAAACAGGTCATTGAATTAAAAGCTAAAATCATTCAAACCTTCTTTGTAGATGCCAACGCATCTGTTGGTTATGGTGCAACTTTTCGAACTACCCGTAAATCTAGATTAGCAACGGTTTCGATGGGGTATGGAGACGGATACTCTCGGATACTGGGTAATCGTGGGTGCGGCTATATTGGTAAAACTAAAGTTCCCATTGTTGGACGAATTTCTATGGACTTGATTACTTTTGATGTTACAGATGTAGCAGAGAAAGATTCGCGCCCTGGTGCTATGATTGAGCTCATTGGGCCTAACTACACGGTCGATAAGCTGGCCATCGACGCAGGGACAATTGGATATGAAATTTTGACCAGCCTAGGTTACCGTTATTCCCGCGACTATGTCGGTTAGTTACATCCAATGAATCCATTAGCGTCGATTGGGCGAACCGTTATAGCGTTATTCGCAACAATAGGGCGCGTCTCCTTATTTGCAGCACGCGCTGTTTTGCATTGTTTTAAACCACCATTTTATGGGCGTTTACTTGGTCGACAATTAGTAGAGATAGGTTATTACTCACTCCCAGTTGTTGGATTGACGGCCATTTTCACAGGGATGGTTTTGGCGTTACAGAGCTATACGGGGTTTACCCGCTTTAACGCAGAGGGTGCCATTGCCAGTGTGGTTGTACTATCTATTACCCGCGAACTCGCGCCCGTTTTAGCGGGATTAATGGTTGCCGGACGTATTGGCGCCGCGATGGCAGCAGAAATTGGCACAATGAGTGTCACTGAACAAATAGACGCGCTAACAACGCTCTCAACCAACCCATTTAAATATCTGGTAGCGCCTCGTCTTATCGCTGGGGTCTTGATGCTCCCAATCCTAGTGTTAGTAGCCGATATTATTGGAGTTTTTGGAGGCTATTTAGTAAGTGTTTATAAGCTTGGATTCAACCCAAGCGTTTATCTCGAAAGAACTTGGGATATACTTAAACCCATAGATGTGATTTCAGGGCTCGTAAAAGCAGCCATATTTGGATTTCTTATTTCACTCATGGGATGTTATCACGGCTACCATTCTCGCGGTGGAGCTCAAGGTGTTGGAGCCGCTACAACCAATGCAGTGGTTTCTTCATCCGTATTAATCCTTGCGTTTAATTATATCATTACTGAGTTCTTTTTTGTGCTTGGATAATGTTGGATAAACAACCAAAAATTCGGATTAGAGGGCTTCATAAAAGCTTCAATGATAATTCCGTGTTAAACGGTATTGACTTAGATATCTCTCAGGGTGAATCCATAGTCGTGATAGGGGAGTCGGGTGTCGGCAAGTCTGTATTACTCAAAAATATTATCGGTCTTCTTACCCCAGATAGCGGCAGTATAAAAATTGATGGCAATGAGACGGCTGGAATGGAATGGCCAGGAAACGAAACGACCCTAAACAATTTTGGAATGCTTTTTCAAAACGGCGCACTTTTTGACAGTTTAAACGTATGGGAAAATATTGCATTTGGTTTAATTCAAGGTCGGAGGATGAAGAGAAAAGAAGCACAGGAAATCGCGATTGAAAAATTAAGGGATGTCGGGTTAAAGCCAGATATCGGATTTTTATCACCCGCACAGTTATCAGGAGGGATGCATAAACGAGTGGGATTGGCCCGAGCCATTGCTACTGAACCAGAAATAATCTTCTTCGACGAACCCACAACTGGCCTTGATCCTATCATGGGCGACGTAATCAACGATTTAATCGTTGACTGTGTAAAACGCCTCAAAGCAACAGCGTTGTCGATTACTCACGACATGGAAAGCGCCCGAAAAATTGCTGATAAAATTGCTATGATTTATAAAGGTAGAATTATTTGGTCAGGTCCCGTATCAGATATAGATAATACTGGTAACGATGTCTTAAACAATTTCATTCAAGGCGACGCTAAGAGACTCGTCGAAAATGGTATTGGTACCGACTGATGAAGAGACTATCCTGCTTTTTTTCTAAAAAAGGCGCTTATTTTGGTTAAACGAAAAACTTCCTTTACATGCCAAAACTGCGGCACATCCTACGGAAAATGGGCCGGGCAATGCGACAGCTGCGGCGAATGGAATACCTTAGTTGAAGAAACCAGTACTGAAGCTATTCCTAAAGGGCTCGGAAGGGCTAAGGGTCACACAATTGAGTTCGTCCAACTCGATGGGATGTCTATTGAAACATCTCGGCTTATAAGCAATTTAAAAGAATTTGATCGAGTTTGTGGGGGTGGCATTGTCCCAGGTTCTGCGATCTTGGTTGGCGGTGACCCTGGAATAGGAAAGTCGACACTTTTACTGCAAGTCGTTGGCATGCTGTCGGCTAGTACAGACTGCATTTATATCTCCGGCGAAGAATCTATTGAACAAGTAAGGATTCGGGCACGCCGTCTAGGGTTGATCGATAGAGACGTCTCTCTAGCATCCGCGACTAATGTCCGTGATTTAATTACTACACTCGAGAAAAAAACTAATTTAGGGATTGTTGTCATTGATTCCATACAGACTATGTTTGTGGATTCTCTTGATTCAGCGCCGGGAACGGTTTCGCAAGTACGTACTAGTGCCCAAGAACTCATCCGAGTAGCAAAACGCCGTGGGTTTAGCCTACTTTTAGTTGGGCACGTAACCAAAGAAGGAGCTATTGCTGGCCCTCGGGTTCTAGAACATATGGTCGATACAGTCCTCTACTTTGAGGGAGATCGCGGCCACCAGTTTCGCATACTGCGCGGTATTAAGAACAGATTTGGGCCGACTGATGAGATTGGTGTGTTCGAAATGACCCAGGCTGGCTTAATGGAAGTTAAAAATCCCTCCGCCCTATTTCTAGCTCAGAGACGCGGCAACGTAAGTGGAGCCACTGTTTTTGCGGGCACCGAAGGAAGTCGCCCTGTCTTGGTCGAAATTCAAGCCCTAGTGGCGCCAAGCACACTTGGAACACCGCGTCGCGCGGTAGTAGGTTGGGACACGGCACGTCTTTCGATGGTGCTTGCCGTTTTGGAAGCACGATGTGGATTTTCATTCGCAGGTAGGGACGTATACCTTAATGTTGCTGGTGGATTACGTATAACAGAACCAGCAGCGGACCTAGCTGTTGCTGCCGCTCTTATATCGGCACAAAACGACGAGCCAATGCCCCCTGAATCTGTAGTCTTTGGAGAAATTGGACTTTCTGGAGAAGTTAGACCTGTTGGACAAGCGGATTTAAGGCTTAAAGAAGCTCAAAAACTTGGATTCAGGCATGCCTTCACTCCTGGAGTAGACAGTAAGAAAAAGCCGCGATCAGTTGCCAATTTTCGTTATCAGGAAATTGAGCATATTGGGGACCTTATTGGACTTCTCTCATCTAACTCAGACAACCTAAACAAACGGATTAATACCGCATGAATTTCTTAGATATTGCCGTTATAGGTTTTACTGCGTTATCTGGATTGATGGCCTTTTCAATGGGGTTTGTCCGCGTTGTTTTAGCTCTACTAGGTTGGGTAGGGGCCATTTTCTCGACAATGTATCTTTTCCACTATGTTCAACCGCTAGCCAGACAGTGGGTTTCCATAGAGATTTTAGCTGACGGTGCTGCCGGCTTAATTGTTTTTATCAGCTCATTAATTATCTTTACAATGATCAGTCACACTATTGGAAACCGGGTCCGTGCCAGCGGGTTGAGTACACTTGATAGAACAATTGGATTAATATTTGGACTTGGGCTGGGTACAATAATTGTTTCGCTGGGCTATATTGGCATGATCTGGGCAATGGATTTACCAAGGGAAGTTGGAAAACAGCCACAATGGGTTCAGGAAGCAAAGTCTCGTCCTTTTTTAAAATGGGGAGCCGCTCAGCTGCAGAGCCTCGCGCCAACAAGGTTAGGATTTATTCCCAAAACAAAAGAAGACACTTCAAAAATGTTAAAGCAACGCTTTGAAAAGCTTGTAACGCCCGAGACAAAAAAAACCACAAACAAAAAACGTGAGGGTTACAACCAAAAAGAAAGGCGCGAAATGGACCGCCTGTTTAAGGGGCAACAATAATGTCTACAATAAACAAAACACAAAAATCTCATGCATTCGATGATGACAAGTTACGCGAAGAATGTGGTGTTTTTGGCGTTTATGGACACAAGGATTCTTCCGCCCTGACGGCCCTAGGTCTGCACGCCCTCCAACATCGTGGCCAGGAAGCTGCGGGTATAGTGACCTATGATGGCAAACAATTTTATGGTCATCGTGCACCAGGCCACGTCGGCGATATATTCAGTAATGAAGCAGTGATAAAACGTTTACCCGGGACGTTAGCCGTCGGACATAACCGCTATTCAACAACTGGTGAAACCGCTCAACGAAATATCCAGCCTTTGTTTGCAGAATATGAATCCGGGGGTTTTGCTCTTGCCCATAACGGAAACTTAACGAATGCGTCGATTTTGCATCGCGATCTCGTTAAACGGGGCTGCCTATTCCAGTCAACAAGCGATACCGAAGTGATTATCCATTTGATTGCGATTAGTGCTCAGGGGTTAGTCATAGACCGGCTAATCGATGCCCTTAAGCGCGTTGTAGGAGCCTATTCTTTAGTAGCCATGACCAATGATCAAATGATCGGCGTCCGGGACCCAATGGGTGTTCGCCCTCTCGTCCTAGGCTTTTTAGATGGGGCACACGTTCTATCCTCTGAAAGTTGTGCCCTCGATATTATAGGAGCAAATTTCGTAAGGGACGTTGAACCAGGTGAAGTAATTGTTATTGATAAGAGTGGGCTCACTAGCCTCAAACCCTTTGGCTGGACACCATCTCGACTATGTGTTTTCGAATATGTCTATTTTGCGCGTCCCGATAGTATTGTGGATGGGTCCGGTGTTTACGAGTCTCGAAAACGGATTGGTGCAGAGCTTGCCCGTGAGAGTAACGTTGAAGCGGATGTCGTTATTCCTGTTCCTGATTCCGGCGTCCCAAGTGCTATGGGTTATGCTACTGAAACCGGACTACCCTATGAACTCGGCATAATTCGCAACCACTATGTTGGTCGTACATTTATTGAACCTGCAGATCACATCCGGCATTTAGGGGTAAAACTTAAGCACAACGCTAGCCGCGCTGTTATCGAAGGCAAACGGGTCGTTTTAGTCGATGACAGTATCGTGCGCGGGACGACATCGATAAAAATCATTGAGATGATGCGCAATGCAGGAGCAAAAGAAGTTCATATGCGTATTGCTAGCCCCCCCACCAGCCACTCTTGTTACTACGGAGTTGACACTCCAGAAAGGGAAGAACTTTTAGCCGCACAAAATTCAGTCGATCAAATGCGAACGTTTATGGGGGCAGATACGTTAGCCTTTGTCTCAATAGAGGGTCTATATCGAGCCATGGGATTAAATGGAAGAGATAATGAAATGCCACAATATTGTGATGCATGTTTTACTGGCGAATATCCAGTCAGCTTAATAGACCGGGACGGCGGTCAGACTACACCTCAACTCTCCTTCTTATCTAACCTCAGCTAGCCAAAATGGATCGGCATAAAAAACGCCTTGTAGGGCGTGTCGCTTTAATTACAGGAGCCTCACGGGGGATTGGAGCAGCTGTAGCTAAACAATACGCTGCTGAAGGGGCTCATGTTATTTTAACTGCGCGCACAATCGCTGGACTCGAGGAAGTTGACGATGCAATCCAAGCCGCCTCCAACGGCAAGTCTAAAGCAACATTGGTTCCCTTGGATCTTAAGGATCGAGACGAAATCCAAAAATTAGCGCCCGCAATTTCTAAACGTTTTGGCAAGTTAGATATTTTGATCGGTAATGCTGGGATTCTCGGTGAAATAACACCGGTACCTCAAATTGAGCAAGAGAATTGGGAAGAACTTATCGAAGTAAACCTAACAGCAAACTGGCAACTTATTCGATCGTTTCAGTCACTGTTACTTATTTCAGATTCTGGCCGTGCGATGTTTGTAACCTCTGGTGTAGCGGGTGGACGTGCCTACTGGGGTGGTTACGCGATTACTAAGACCGCACTTGAGGCCATGGTGAAAACGTGGGCTGAGGAGATGACCGGAACTTCTCTCAAAATAAATCTAATTAATCCGGGGGCCGTCAGAACAGCAATGCGCGCTTCAGCCTATCCTGGTGAAAACCCGATGTCCCTTCCCAAACCAGAGGACATCACTGAGGTTTTCGTTAAATTGGGAGAACAAAGCTGTTTGTTTCATTCTAGAACTTTGAACGCTAAAAATTATAATGACGTTTAACTTTCCTTTACATACGGATTCTTGCCGCCACGTAAGTTTAGACGAATGGGCACACCATCAAGACCAAAAGTCTCTCGCAAGCTATTTATAAGATACCTACGATAGGATTCGGGAAAATCCGAAGGTCGGCTCGCGAAAACTGCAAAGGTTGGTGGCCTCCCCTTTACTTGCGTAATATACCGAAGCCGTAACCTTCGTCCTTTTGACAATGGCGGAGGATGTTGATCGACAATATCTTGAAGCCAACGATTTAACGGGCCAGTAGGTAGTCTAATTGTCCAAATTCCAAAAGCATTTTTAACAGCGAGCATTAACCGATCAATGCCGACTCCTGTAAGGGCCGACATAGTCACTATCGGCACTCTTCTAACTTGTGGGAGAGATCGTTCGAGTCTATCCGTGAGTTTGTTGAGTGCCATCACTCGATCATTTACCAAATCCCATTTATTTACAGCAATGATAAGCGCCCGACCTTCATTCACAATATGTTCAGCTATCGTGAGATCTTGACGCTCAGCCATAACCGTCCCATCTAGGACAATAACAGCTACATGGGCAAACTTAATGGCCCGCAAGGTATCTGCTCCCGAAAGCTGTTCGAGTTTTTCCTTAACGCGTGACCTCCGCCTCAACCCTGCCGTATCAAATAGTTTTATTCGTTCCCCCTGCCAATCCCAATCCACGGAAATTGTATCGCGTGTAACACCTGGCTCTGGACCCGTTATCACTCGATCTTCTTCCAAAAGGCTATTCAACAGGGTCGATTTTCCCACATTTGGTCTGCCAACGATTGCCATATGTAGCGGAGAATTATCCTTATTATCTAAACAATCGTTTGTTTCGCCAACAGAGCCCTCTTTAAGAGTGACTAGAGGCTGAATGACTTCATAAAGATCAGCAAGCCCTTCCCCGTGTTCAGCCGAAATACCAATCGGTTCTCCAAAACCAAGTTCAAAACCTTCATAAAGCCCTACAACTCCTGGCTTTCCTTCGCATTTATTCGCCACCAAAAGGACGGGTATCGCAAGCTTTTGCAAAAGTTCGGCAAAGTGTCGATCTATAGGAGTAATCCCTGCCCGAGCGTCGACCACTAGCAACACGGCATCTGCGTCAGATATAGCCACATGCGTTTGCTTTTGCATTGCACTTTCAGTTGTCCCTTCAGGAGTTTTTTCAAAACCCGCAGTATCAATAACTTCAAATCTGAGATCGCCTAACGAAGCATTACCGAAACGGCGGTCTCTAGTCACACCTGGAGCTGTATCAACAATCGCGGCTCTACTGCCACACAGGCGGTTGAAAAGCGTCGATTTCCCGACATTTGGTCGTCCGAGAATTGCCAACCTAAAATTCATATCTTCAACGAAGTGCTAAAAGCTTTGCATTATCGGACAATATGTAAATTGTATCATTTGCTACAATTGGTGGAATAAAAACCGGTCCAGATACCTTTATCCTTCCAAGGATTGCGCCACTATAAGGTGAAAGTGACCAAACTTCTTTATGACTTCCTCCAATAAGCAAGCGCTTCCCAGCAAGAATAGGCCCTGTCCAAAAGACCGGGCCTTCTTGATTTTTTTCATCCTCATACCTTTGCAATTGACTAACCCAACGAACCTTTCCAGTTTTTCTCGACAAACAAAGAAGCTCCCCTAGCCCAGACAAAACATAAATAAAATCTCCTGCGATCCACGGCCCATTAA
>CAYZDH010000085.1:0-1710 GCA_964477025.1 uncultured Rhodospirillaceae bacterium
GGGCAAGCTTTCCTGTGAAAGAAATTAATTTTCAATAGGGTCAAATTGTTCCCCATACTTCCTCCGCCACCTCCACCAAACGGCCGAGTTTTGCCTTTTGGGTCTCTTCGTTAAGGGGGTTACCCATAATCGAACTCGCAAAACCGCATTGCGGGCCAACAGCAAGATTACTAAGTGATGTAAATTTACTCGCTTCATCAATCCGGCTTTTGAGCATTTCCGCATCTTCAACCACTGGTGACTTGGATGACATAACACCTAGTACGACAACTTTACCATCGGGTAGCAGACGCAAAGGTTCAAACGTTCCGGCCCGTGGCGTGTCATACTCCATAAAATAACCATCGGCATTAATTTCGTTAAACAGGGCATCAGCCACAGGGTCGTAGCCTCCTTCCGCGGCCCAGAAACCCTCGCGGTTGCCGCGACAAGTATGCATAGTGAAGGCCACATCATCAGGGGCGCAATCAATTACCTGGTTGATGCGCCTAGCATATTCACTAAGCATTGCCTCTGGGCTAGATCCCCAAGAGTTAAATACATGATTATAACCAGTGTCACATAAGAAAGGCAGGGTGACATCATCCACTTGAATATAGCGAGCGCCAGCATCAATGAGGGCAGAAAGTTCCTGACGATAGGCCGCAATCAAATCACTCCAAAATTGATCCATATCAGTATAATAACCTCCAAGGATCGCGGGATCGCCGCCGGCGAAACAGTGCACAACAGGCGGCGCCGGCATAGTTACCTTTGGTGTAATGGACGTATGAGCCTTAAGAAAGTTAAAAGCTTCAACTACAGGGCTCGGCCTCCAGGCGATTTTGCCGGTTACAGTCAAGACGGAAAAATCCTGCTGTTTACCCTGTTCGTTCTTCCAAGCAAAAGGCGATGACGCACCTTGACGCGTAGCCGAGAAGCCATCCCAGTTCATAATCATTTCAAGCCACCAACTGCGGCGGCGAAATTCTCCGTCCGTCGCTGTTTTGAGGCCGGCTTCCTCCTGCATCAAAAGTATCTGTCCAATACATTCGTCTTCGATCTGGCGTAACTTTTGATTTTGATGCGGGCCAAGGTGATCATCCGCAGTTTGAATTCCAAGAAACTTTTCACGTGCTTCCAATAGTTTTTTGGGGCGCAAAAGACTACCCACATGGTCAGCTCGAAATGGCGGTTTGGAAGGGGTCGTCAAATTAATCTCCTGGAATATTTATTTGGTTAATTTGTTTGTCCCCGTAGACTATAAATTTAAATTTTGCACTTGCCGATGATCATCTAAATTTTCTCATTGTCAATTAAATCCGCCCACCGAGCTTTGTAGATAAAAGGGCATACTCAATCTATTTCATAAGGGTTTTGAGGATTTTCTTAAGCAGCAGAAGGGCTCACTAAAAACGTTTTGTGGTAGTGAAAGCGTTCGACGGCTTGGGTAGTTTTAAAATATAGGAATTTACCGTGTTAGAGATGCTTGACAGATGGGACGTTCGGACTATATTTCGGCCTCCCTTGAACAGGTACCAGTGTTTTGTTGTGAAATACTGATTTTGCCTGTCTATTTTTGCTGTGTTGGAGCGTCATGTACGCAGTAGTTAAAACTGGCGGTAAACAATACCGCGTCGCTAAGGATGATGTGATCATCGTCGAAAAGCTTTCCGCCGATGCGGGAGCTGCCATTGAGCTCGACGAAGTCTTGATCCTGGATAATGGTAA
>CAYZDH010000085.1:1720-10470 GCA_964477025.1 uncultured Rhodospirillaceae bacterium
ACCTCTGTTAGACGGCGCGCGTGTTGCCGCGACGGTTCTCGACCAAACCCGAGGCGAAAAGATAATCGTTTTCAAGAAAAAACGACGTAAAGATTATAAGAGAAAGAAGGGCCACAGGCAGGATTTAACGGTGCTGCGGATCACCGAAATTTTAGCTAGTGGACAAAAGGCTAGCATCACAAAAGCCTCTGTAGACAAAATTAAAGCCGCACCAGTTAAGGAATCTCCGGCAAAGAAAGCTCCGGCGAAGAAAGCTGCAGCAAAGAAAGCTCCGGCGAAGAAAGCTGCAGCAAAGAAAACCCCGGCGAAGAAAGCTGCAGCGAAGAAAACCCCGGCGAAGAAAGCCGTAGCAAAGAAATAGACCTAGGAGACAGGTAGATGGCCCATAAAAAAGCAGGCGGTAGCTCTCGTAACGGTCGCGACACAGAAGGTCGGCGGCTCGGCGTAAAGAAATTTGGTGGCCAGTCGGTGATTCCAGGTAATATTATTATCCGTCAGCGTGGAACGAAGTATCATCCAGGAGAAAATGTTGGAATCGGCCGAGATCACACAATTTTTGCTACCTTAGAAGGCCGAGTTAGTTTTGCAAGAAAGGCGCAAGGCCGGGTTTATGTTTCAGTGGAGCCAAACGCATAAACGATCCCCTATAACTGCTGCGGCAGTAGGCGCTGGGGGAATATATATTCCCCTTTTTTTATTTGTAGATTAAGGGCCAGCAAGATGGGCCGGTATCATGAAATTTCTTGATCAAGCTAAAATTTATTTGCGATCTGGCAATGGGGGCGATGGTTGCGTCGCGTTTCGACGCGAAAAATATGTTGAGTTTGGAGGCCCGGACGGCGGCGACGGTGGCAAAGGTGGTAATGTTGTCGCGGAAATTGCGGACGGTCTCAACACTTTAATTGATTTTCGCTACCGGCAGCATTTTAAAGCTCAACCTGGCGTAAACGGGAGTGGCGGCAACTCAACAGGTGCGACAGGCAAAGATGCGATTTTGCGTGTACCGCCCGGCACCCAAATATACGAAGAAGACAATGTTACACCTATCACGGACCTAACGGGAAAGAACTCCCGATACGTCCTGTGTCGAGGTGGTATGGGGGGGCGCGGCAATGCACGGTTTAAAACCTCCACTAACCAGGCGCCACGCCGGGCTGATTCTGGCGAGGAAGGTGAAGAGCGCTGGGTTTGGTTGAGGTTAAAGCTTATAGCCGACGCGGGGCTTGTCGGGCTCCCTAATGCTGGGAAGTCAACTTTCCTCTCCATTGTCTCGCGAGCTAAGCCCAAGATTGCAGACTATCCGTTCACGACACTATTCCCCAACTTGGGCGTCGTCAGGTTTGATGAAACGTCGTTTGTAATTGCAGATATACCAGGCCTGATTGAGGGCGCTCATGACGGGCACGGTCTCGGCGACCGTTTTCTTGGTCATGTCGAGCGATGCGGTATTCTCTTACACATTATTGATGGCACAGATATTGATGTTGTCAGGAATTGGGAAACTATACGACGTGAACTCACAGCATACGGTCACGGCCTAGACGAAAAGAAAGAACTCGTTGCACTCAATAAGATTGATGCTATGTCAGAAAATGAAATCAAGGAAAAAAGCCAGTCGCTTTTGGAAGCTGGCGCGCGAGACGTTATGCTTATGTCAAATGTTTCTAACACCGGCGTTGAACAAGTTTTGCGGGGCTTAAGACCATTTGTAGACGCTAACCGCGACGCTCGAGATAGCGCAAGCGGTGAAAAGAAAGCGTGGGCACCGTAATGTCAGCAACTCAGCAATCTTTATCATCGCAAAAGAGGTTGATTGTTAAGATCGGATCAGCTCTTCTCACTACCAACCAATCCAGCGAAATCAAACATGATTGGTTGGAAGCCTTAGCTAAGGATATTGCCAATTATAGGAAGAAAGGCTTAGAAGTAATCATCGTATCGTCAGGCGCGGTTGCGATTGGCAGACAGGGTCTTGGACTGACAGACAGGGTGTTGCGGCTTGAAGAAAAACAGGCGGCGGCGGCCTCCGGCCAAATAGGGTTATATTATGCTTGGCAGGAAGCTCTCGCCTCGCATGGGATGCCTACAGCGCAGATCCTCCTGACCCCTAGTGATACAGAAGAAAGACGTCGTCATCTGAACGCGCGCAACACAATAGAGACGTTACTGGCACTTGGAGCGATCCCCGTCATAAACGAAAACGACACTGTCGCCACAGAGGAAATCCGTTTTGGAGATAATGATCGTCTCGCAGCTCGTGTGGCACAGATGATAGGGGCAGACGTTCTGGTCCTGTTATCCGATATTGACGGGTTATACACATGTGACCCTCGCGACAATAATGATGCAGAGTTTATTCGGGAGGTATCGGAGATAACCCCTGAAATAGAAGCAATGGCCGGGCATGCAGGACCTGGAAACTCATCTGGCGGTATGGTGACTAAAATTGAGGCCGCGAAGATTGCTACCCGTGCAGGATGTGCCGTCGTTATAGCAGATGGAAAAGAGCATAATAGTTTAGCCGCCATTGATACCGGCATACGTTGCACTTGGTTCCTAGCAACGGAAAATCACGCAACCGCCCGTAAGCGCTGGATTGCAAGCGCATTAGCACCTAATGGTAAGTTGATAATTGATGATGGTGCGGAAAAAGCGTTAGGCAACGGGAAGAGCCTTTTACCCGCCGGTGTATTAGCTGTATCGGGGACTTTCAACCGCGGCGACGCCGTTATAATTGAAAACTCCGCAAATGTTAGATTGGGTTGTGGTCTTACTGCATACTCTGCAGTCGATGCCAATTTAATCGCCGGACACAAAACCGGTGAAATTGAAGCTTTACTCGGTTACCGTGGCAGAGATGAAATGATCCACCGTGATGATCTGGTGATTGACGGGTAGAGAGCAAAATGAATGATAAACTAAACAACGAAACTAAATTCCCAAATAGTGGAGCTTTGCATAAGGCCATGCTCGAAATTGGCGTTTCCGCTCGAAAGGCTGTCAGGGAATTATCTACCGTCTCAACCAAATCTAAAAACAAAGCGCTCTTGGAAGCCGCGACGGCGATTCGGGACAAAAAGGCGATCATAAAGGCCGCCAATAATAAAGATATGTCTACCGCAGAAAAAAAAAGAATTTCCGGAGCAATGCTGGATCGTCTGCTGCTGGATGCCTCTCGTATCGAGGGAATGGCCAAGAGCCTCGAAGATATTGCAGCACTACCGGATCCTGTTGGAGACATAATGGCGGAATGGGAGCGACCCAATGGTTTGCGAATTAATCGCGTCCGCGTACCGCTTGGTGTAATTGGTATTATTTATGAATCACGACCAAACGTGACCGCGGATGCCGGCGGGTTATGTTTAAAATCCGGCAACGCCGCAATTCTGCGAGGCGGTTCTGAGAGCTTTCATTCCTCATCAGCTATTCTTGATTGCTTGCAGCAAGGACTTAAGAAAGCCAATCTCCCGATCAGCGCCATCCAGCAGGTACCAACGCGCGATCGCGCGGGTGTCGGTGAATTACTCTCCATGTCTGAGTATATTGATATTATTGTGCCCCGAGGTGGTAAATCACTTATCGAACGCGTTCAAAAAGAAAGCCGTGTGCCAGTCATCGCGCACTTAGATGGCAATTGTCACATATATCTAGAACAAACAGCTGACCCCACAATGGCAAAAAATGTGGTCTTTAACGCTAAAATGCGACGCCCTGGCATTTGCGGGGCAACAGAGAGCCTCATTGTTGACCGCTCTGCGGCAGAGCAATTACTGCCGGCTATCATTGAGTCACTGATAACAGCTGGATGTGAAATTCGTGGTGACGACGACACTCAAGACATAGATGCACGTGTTCAGCCAGCGACCGAAGAAGATTGGGGTACAGAATATCTGGACACGATTATTTCAGTAAAGCAAGTCGACGGATTGGAAGAAGCAATAAGTCACATTAACCAGCATGGCTCCCACCATACCGATTCTATCGTTACTAGCGATGGAACGGCAGCAGCTAAATTCCTTGAAATGGTTGACTCTGCGATTGTCCTTCATAACGCCTCTACACAGTTTGCCGATGGTGGCGAATTTGGCATGGGTGCCGAAATCGGCATCTCAACTGGGCGCCTGCACGCGCGGGGACCTGTCGGCGTAGAACAGCTCACCACTTTCAAATATATCGTGCGTGGTGACGGGCAGGTAAGACCCTGACACACTCATCACCCAATTTGCGCACCTCTATTCGTCCGGGTCTTAGTGGCAGCGGTCAGCGAATTGGATTGCTTGGTGGATCATTTAACCCAGCCCACAAAGGCCATGTACACATTTCTCAGGAAGCGTTGAAGCGTATAAATCTTGACGAGATTTGGTGGATAGTTTCTCCACAAAACCCCCTCAAAAAATCAAGTGATATGGCCCCATTCGAGGAACGCCTCGCCTACGCGCAAGCAATTGCTATAGATCCGCGTATTAATGTGACTAATCTTGAGGCCCAGCTAAATACACGCTACACAATCGACAGTATGAAAAGGATAAAGCAAAATTTCCCTGAGAAACGTTTTGTGTGGATTATGGGCGCCGATAATCTTCTTCAGTTTCCTCAATGGAATAACTGGGAAGAACTGTTCTCGACAGTCCCCATTGCGATTTTCGACCGCGCGCCCTATTCTGTGGAGGCACTTGCTGGAAAGGCAGCAAGAGTGTTTTCTAGGAGCAGGCTAACAACGCAATATGCGCGAAAACTGGCAGATTCAGACCCCCCGTCATGGGCGTTTTTTCGAACACCGTTACATCCCGCGACGGCAACAGAAATTCGTAAACGCCGCAACACTTCCGCTTCATAATAAATTAATGGTGATCTATTGACCGACACGCGTGTTCACGATTCTGTAGAAACGCACTCTACCGAACCAGCATCTGTTGTAAAACTTATCCGTAAATTTTTAGAAAACCACAAAGCCGAAAATACCGTAATTATCGACTTACACGGGAAGACAACAATTGGAGATTACATGGTAATCACCAGCGGCAATTCTAACCGGCAAGTAAAGTCGCTCGCAGAAAACTTAGTGCAAACACTTAAATCAAAGGGGTTAGCAACCATTAAACCAGAGGGATTACCGCAAGGTGATTGGGTACTAATCGATGCAGGCAATGTTATTGTGCATCTGTTCCGCCCTGAGGTACGAGCCTTTTACAATCTTGAGAAAATGTGGGAAGCGGACCTACCAGATCCCGAAACGAGCACCACGGCCCACTGACAGGCCTCGCATTCTAATATCATGCGTATCACTTTAGTAGCAATAGGACGGCTCCGGCAGGGACCAGAAAAAACCCTTGTCGACCATTTTGCAAATCGTATTTCATGGCCTTTTGAAATTCGGGAAGTCGAGGAGAAAAGGAACCTAGATAGGGAAACCTTGAAACGACGAGAAGCAGAACTCCTTCTCAATCATTGCCCATCAAAGTCCCAAATCATCGCGTTAGATGAAAGGGGAAAAGATATCTCTAGTCGCGAATTTGCTAACAAACTTGGAGATTGGCAAGACAATAGCATTAGAGACATCAGTATCATCATCGGTGGCCCTAGTGGGCTCCATAATGTGCTCCTGAAGCAAGCCAACCTTATCATTTCTTTTGGTCGTCTCACTTGGCCTCATATGCTTGCACGTGGCATGCTAGTTGAACAACTCTACCGGGCACAGCAGATCATCGCTGGTCACCCCTATCATCGGGAATAAGTAATGGTAAGTTTTACGCGAAAGGCTCGTTTCAAGCTTATTTTTTTCAGCTATTATCAAACCATAAGCATTAAGTCGTATTTACTGTGAAAATTATGTCTCCAGCAACTAAACGCCGTCCTGTTGTCCTTTGTATCCTGGATGGCTGGGGGTGGAGATCAGAGGTGTCTGAGAACGCCATCGCTTTAGCCTCTACCCCAGTATTCGATAGATTAATGACCGAATGCCCTACTGCATTTTTACGAACATCTGGAATGGATGTCGGTTTACCAAACGACCAAATGGGAAATTCGGAAGTTGGACACCTAAATCTAGGGGCTGGACGGGTTGTCAATCAAGATATTCTGAGAATTACCGCAGCAATAGAAGATGACACTCTTGCAAGGAAAGCACAGTTGGCAGAACTGATCTCCAAGATGTCACATAGCGACGGCACCTGCCATTTAATGGGGTTGATATCACCAGGCGGCGTGCATTCGCACCAAGATCAAATTGTTGCGCTCGCAAAGATTTTGAATGATGCGGGAGTTAAAGTTTCTATCCATGCTTTTCTTGATGGTCGTGACACGCCACCCCAGAGTGCCGCGAACTATATAAAACAATTTAGCGGTATAATCGATTCGCTTGATTTGGTGTCAATTGCAACCGTAGGTGGCCGTTTCTATGCTATGGATCGGGATAATCGTTGGGATCGTATAGCTAAAGCTTATCGTGTAATCGTTAGCGCTGAAGGCGATAGTGTAACGGACCCACTTACATTAATTAAGACTAGCTATAACCAAAATGTTAGCGACGAATTTATTTTACCGACAGTCATAGAGGGCTATGACGGCATGAAGGATGGTGACGCCGTTCTCATGGGGAATTTTAGAGCGGATAGAGTTAGGCAAATTCTTTCGGCGCTGCTTGATCCTAAGTTTGATGGATTTGAAAGGCCAAAAACTATAACACTAAACTGTGCAACGGGTTTAGTCGAATATTCTGAAGCTCTTAACCAATTCATGAAATCAATTTTTCTTCCAGAGTCATTAGATAAAATTTTCGCAGAAGTTATTTCTAATGCGGGGCTCAAACAGTTTCGTATCGCTGAAACTGAAAAATATGCACATGCAACTTTTTTCTTTAATGGCGGTATAGAAACACCTTACCCTGGTGAAGATCGGATGCTTATACCATCCCCAAACGTCGCAACGTATGATGAAAAACCGGAAATGTCCGCGGGCGAGGTTACGGCCCGTCTCGTCGACGCCGTCAAGTCTGAAAAATATGACTTTATTTTTGTAAACTATGCAAACCCTGACATGGTAGGACACACCGGTAAATTGCCAGCAGCAATCAAAGCCATTGAAACTGTAGATCAATGTCTTGGGCTCTTGGAAAAAGCTATGGTGGTTACAGGAGGCGCACTTCTGATCACCGCCGATCACGGAAATGCGGAAACAATGACCGATCCCGAGACAGGAAATCCTTTTACATCACATACAACGAATGTGGTGCCGGCCATCCTTGTTAATTCTCCACAAAAAAATATGCTTCTAGAAAATGGAAAGCTCGCTGATGTCGCGCCCACTTTGATGACATTAATGGCTATTGATCCCCCGCCAGAAATGACCGGTCGTTCACTTATTAGAACTGATTATTCTGACAATAGTGGGTGAGGAGTTTGTCCTGTATCAACCCCTACCTAAGTTAAGCTTTATGGCCTCACTAATCGTCGTCGCTTGCGGAATATCTATTCCATTTGGGGCGTGGGCAGAACCAAGAAAAGTGCTACAAGACATAGAGCAAAGCATAGATACCGCTAAAACAAAATCACAGGCCCTTGCTAAAAAGGCAAAGCAAAACGCAACTGATCTTAGGAAATTGAAGCAACAATCCATATCAATTGTAGCTAAAGCCCGAAATCATACATTCACCCTTATTAACCTTGAAGAGCGGCTTGCCGAATTGGATCAACGGTGTCGTTTAAAAAAACAATCGCTTTCTCAGAAGAAAACGCTCCTATCTAGCCTGGTCGCAGCCGAGCAAAGGATAGCTCTTACACCACCAATTGCTTTGATTTCGTTGCCCGCGAAACCTTTAGACACAATTAGAAGCGCGCTCTTGATTAGAGGGACAGTGCCCGAAATCAAATCCCGAGAAAAAATCATACGAGAAGACATCAAAGCGCTATCGAATATCCAAGAATCTATTAAGGCAGCTAAAAAGGAAATTCAAACTAAACAAATTAATCTAGACCGCGAGCGGCGGTCCCTTGCTAAACTTACGACAAGAAAACTTAAGCTTATAAAAACAACTAACGCTGCTCAGGAGAAATCAAAGCGTACAGCGCTATCGCTTCGCGGAAGAGAAAAAAATTTGCGGGAACTCTTCCGACGTCTAACTCAAAATCAGAAAAAGGAAAATCATAATCAACCGTTAAAACCAAATTTAACAGATATGAAAAACCCTAGTCGAGGTTTGGGAATATTAAAGTCCGATAGTATCGACCAAAAAGCCCCAAAGAAAATTCACTCTCTAGCAGGCGTGCCCACGTTCCTCCGCCGCAATTTACCTGTTGTCGGGCGCGTTACCTTTGGGTTTGATACGAAAGACCGTAATGGGCAGCGGAGACAGGGCCTTTCTATAGAAGCAAAACCAGGAGCTGCCGTCATTTCCCCCCGCAGCGGGAAAATAGTTTTTGCGGGACCATTTAGGGGACTTGGAAACCTAATCATTATCGAATATGGCCTCCAACATCACTTATTGTTAGGAGGACTAGGAAAAATTGACGTCCCCTTAGGCGAAAAAGTGCTAGCAGGGGAACCCGTCGGCGTAATACCCTTTTCTGAACGGAATAGAACGATACTATATCTAGAGTTACGTCGAAAAGGCCGACCCATCAATCCACTGCCGTGGCTTACGGCAAAACAAGTTAGGAAACGCGGATAATGGTTACACGAATCATGACGGTAATAGCCGTCTTTACGGTGGTTCTGTTTCCGACACGCTTTTGGGCGGAGCCGATGCGGATACG
>CAYZDH010000086.1:0-10329 GCA_964477025.1 uncultured Rhodospirillaceae bacterium
ATTTAGCAGGAAGGATAAGAAAGATGTTATCTCCTAAGCGAACAAAGTTTCGTAAGGCCCATAAGGGTCGCATTCATGGCAATGCTAAAGGTGGCACCCTATTAAATTTTGGATCTTTTGGCTTGAAGGCAACAACCCCAGGGAGGATCACCGCGCGCCAAATAGAGGCCTCTAGGAGAGCTATTACTCGGCATATGAAGCGTGCAGGTCGTGTTTGGATTAGGGTTTTCCCCGATGTGCCAGTATCACAAAAGCCAGCAGAAGTTCGGCAGGGTAAAGGTAAGGGCGCTCCGGAATATTGGGCCTGTCGGGTGAAGCCGGGTCGAATTATGTTTGAAGTCGATGGTGTACCAGAGCCAATAGCTCGGGTTGCGTTAGCGCTGGCTGCAGCAAAGTTGCCTTTGCAAACACGTGTTGTAAAACGGCTCGCCGACTAAGGATAGTATGATGGATGCGGCAGATATTAGAACGAAGACTGAAGATGAGCTTAAGGACCAACTTCAGGACCTTAAGAAGGAAGCACTTAATTTGCGCTTTCAACGGGCCAGTGGACAGTTGGAAGCAACAGCGCGTATTCGCCAAGTACGGCGTGATATTGCACGAGTTCGCACCGTGATGGGTGAACGTAATAAAGCCGCAGTGCAGGGGTAAATTATGCCGAAGAGAATGTTGCAGGGTGTTGTCGTGTCAGATAAAACGGATAAAACAGTGACCGTTCGGGTTGAGCGCAGAGTGCGTCATCCGCTCTATGGAAAATATATCCGCCAATCAAAAAAATATGCGGCACACGACCCCGAAAATTCTTTCAAGATAGGTGACAATGTGCAGATCCGTGAATGTCGCCCAATTTCGAAATCAAAGCGTTGGGAGGTACTGGCAGGCGGTGAATAACGCCGTACCTGTTAGAAAGTAAAATAATGATTCACGTCGAAACTAACTTAGAAGTCGCAGACAATTCTGGTGCACGTAGGGTGCAATGTATTCGTATTCTTGGTGGAAGCCGTCGCCGGAGTGCCAGTATTGGAGACATTATCGTTGTAACGGTAAAGGAAGCAATTCCGCGTGGCAGAGTCAAAAAGGGTGATATCCATAAAGCGGTCATTGTGCGGACCGCAAAGGAAATCCACCGTTCCGATGGTACATCAATCCGTTTTGATCGAAATGCCGCAGTTTTGATTAATCCACAGGGTGAACCGATTGGGACACGAATTTTTGGGCCTGTAACTCGTGAACTGCGGGGGCGCAGTTTTATGCGGATTATTTCCCTTGCGCCGGAAGTTTTGTAGGGAAAAATTATGGCTATTAATAATAAGATGACCAAAAAAATTCGTAAGGGCGACAACGTTGTCATTCTGACCGGGCGTGACAAAGGCAAAACCGGTGATGTGTTGCGTGTGATGCGCCAAGATCAACGGGTAGTTGTTCAGGGAGTGAATATGGTTAAACGTCATACGGCACCTTCTCAAAACAATCCCGGTGGCATAGATGAAAAGGAAACATCTATCCATATTTCCAATATCTCATTGATTGATCCCGATAGCGGTAAGTCAACTAAAATCGGTTTTAAAGTCCTAGAGGACGGCCGGAAGGTCCGCGTGGCGCGCCGTTCCGGTGAGATGATTGATTAAAGGCAATTTAATGACACGTTTACAGGAACATTATAAAGAAGTCGTTAGACCCGAATTAATCTCGGCGTTCAAATATGGCAACCAAATGGAAGTGCCAAAGATCGAAAAGATTGTTATCAATATGGGGGTTGGTGAGGCTGCCTCAGATTCAAAAAAGATTGAAGCAGCGGCAAATGAAATCTCACTAATTTCTGGTCAAAAATCAGTGGTTATTAAATCGCGGAAATCAGTTGCAACTTTCAAGCTACGTGAAGGAATGTCGGTTGGATGCAAAGTTACTTTGCGTCGCGATCGCATGTATGAATTTATGGACCGTCTAATCAATATAGCATTGCCACAGGTTCGAGATTTTCGTGGTCTATCGCCGAAGAGCTTTGATGGACACGGTAACTATGCATTAGGCCTGAAAGAACAAATTGTCTTTCCTGAAATTGATTACGATACAGTCGATGAGATGCGTGGAATGGATATTGTAATCGTCACGTCTGCAAAGACGAATGACGAGGCAAAAGCTCTGCTTAAGGGCTTAAACTTGCCAATTAATTAAACGAAAAACTGCGGGAGAGTTTGCATGGCAAAGACCAGCGCTGTTGAAAAAAACCGAAAACGTATTCGTATGGTGGAGAAATTTTCGTCCAAGCGGGCCCGGCTAAAGGCAATCGCCACTGATCAGTCCATTCCGGCTGAAGAGAGGTTTGCGGCTCGGTTGAAGCTCGCTGAACTTCCACGAAATTCCGCTCCTACAAGAATTCGGAACCGTTGTGAGCTTTCGGGCCGGCCGCGGGGTTATTACCGTAAGTTTAAAATTTCACGTATTGCCCTTCGGGATCTCGCATCGAGTGGGCATATTCCTGGCATGGTTAAATCGAGCTGGTGAGAGAGAAACAACAATGACAATGAGTGATCCTATCAGTGATTTACTGACAAGAATCCGTAACGGTCAAGGTGCAAATAAGGGGGCGGTTAGTAGCCCCGCGTCGAAACTGCGTGTGAGCGTGCTCGATGTTTTGCAACGTGAAGGTTATATACGCGGATATGAAGTCCAAAAGGACGAACAATCTTTGCCAGAAGTGCGAATAGAACTTAAATATTACGAAGGAGAGCCCGTAATAAAAGAGTTACACCGTATTTCTCGGCCGGGCCGCCGGGTTTATTCGAAGATAAAAGATTTGCAGCGCGTTTATAACGGGCTAGGAATTTCAATTCTGTCAACGCCACGCGGCGTTCTTTCCGATGGAGAGGCGCGTGCACAGAATGTTGGCGGCGAAGTTATTTGTACGGTTTTCTAGGAGAAGGACATGTCTCGCGTTGGTTTAAATCCTGTAGCTGTACCCGATACTGTTACCCTTAGTGTCGTTGGCCAGGTTGTTACAGCCAAAGGAAAGCTTGGAGAGTTGAGCGTTAATGTAGTTGATGACATTGAAGTTACTCACGAGGAAAATTTGGTACGCGTGAAACCTCGTAATGAAAGTACTCAGGCACGTGCAATGTGGGGAACGACCCGCAGCCTGGTCCAGAATATTGTTACAGGAGTAGATCAGGGATTTACTATTAATCTGGAAATTGTCGGTGTGGGCTACCGGGCCGCTGTTGCGGGTAAAGAGTTAGTCCTCCAGCTTGGATTTAGCCACGAGGTTCGTCACCCAATTCCTGAGGGGATTACAATAAAATGTGAACGTCCAACGGCGATTGCGGTTAGCGGTTTTGATCGACAGTTAGTCGGACAGGTCGCAGCAAATATTCGCGAATACAGGAAACCTGAACCTTATAAAGGTAAGGGAGTAAGGTATGAAAATGAGTTTATCCTCCGTAAGGAAGGTAAGAAGAAGTAGGACCCGGCATGCTAAAAGTAAATATATTAAAAGAGAGACGGAAGAAGCGAATACGATTACGCCTTCGAAAGGTAGTTGGTATACGTCCACGTCTTACCGTTTTTCGTTCCAATAAAAATATTTATGCTCAGATTATTGACGACCAGCAAGGTAATACGGTCGTTTGCGCTTCCACTTTGGATAAGGAAGTTCGGGATGGGCTTAAGTCCGGTTCCACAACATTATCCGCGGCAGCTGTTGGCAAATTGGTTGCCGAACGCGCGACCGCGAAGGGTCTGGACGAAGTTGTATTCGACCGAGGACCTTATTTGTTTCATGGTCGCGTGAAAGCGCTGGCTGACGCCGCACGTGAAGCCGGGCTGAAATTCTGACGGAGAACAATTATGGCACGTAATACCCAACGTAGAGGACGAGGCCGAGATGGTAATGCCGAACAAACCGACCTGGTGGATAAGCTGGTTGGAATAAACCGAGTTGCAAAAGTTGTTAAGGGCGGGCGACGTTTTGGTTTTGCCGCATTAGTTGTAGTCGGTGACGAAAAAGGACGTGTCGGATTCGGTTCAGGTAAAGCGCGGGAAGTTCCGGAGGCGATACGTAAGGCAACTGAAAAAGCTAAGTCTCAGATGATTCGGGTACCGCTGCGGGAAGGCCGCACTTTGCATCATGATGTACGTGGCGACTTCGGTGCTGGACATGTCGTTTGCAGGTCTGCCCCTGCTGGAACAGGTATCATTGCGGGCGGACCTATGCGCGCTGTTTTCGAAACATTAGGTATTCAGGACGTTGTTGCTAAATCAACCGGGTCTCAGAACCCCTATAATATGGTCAAGGCTACTTTCAAGGCCCTCGGGCGGTTACAATCCCCCCGTTCGGTGGCCGCGCGTCGTGGTCGTAAGGTGTCTGATGTACTTGGTTCACGTGCTGGTGCCGAAAGCATTGCTTCGACAAAAGCCGCGGAGACGTCAAATGTCTAACGGCAAGGTCAAAGTAATTCAAACAGGGAGTCCAATTGGACGCCCGGCAGACCAACGTCAAACTTTAATTGGCCTCGGCTTAAATAAAATGCATCGCACTAGTGAGCTAGAAGATACCCCAGAAATTCGGGGCATGATTGACAAAGTAAGCCATCTCGTCCGTGTCGAAGAAGACTGAAAAAACTGCGCTTATGCGCTTTGAGGTAATAAAATGCAATTAAACCAGATTTCTGATAACCCCGGGGCTAAAAAACTACGTAAACGTGTTGGTCGTGGAGCATCTTCCGGATTGGGTAAGACTTCCGGTAAGGGGCAGAAGGGGCAGAAGTCTCGCAGCGGTGTTGCGTTGGCAGGCTTTGAAGGTGGTCAGATGCCATTGTTCCGACGTTTGCCCAAGCGTGGCTTTAACAATATTTTTCGAAAAAAGTTCCGCGAAATTAATTTGGGAAGGCTCCAGGCTGCAATCGAATCTGATAAGCTCGATACCTCTAAGCTCTTTAATACTGACGCCCTTCGAAAAGCTGGGCTGATCCAAACAGAGAAAGACGGTGTCCGTCTCCTTGCAAAAGGTGACCTTACTTCTAAGATTGATATCGAAGTTTCTGGTGCATCCAAAGCGGCGATTAAAGCCGTTGAACAAGCTGGCGGCTCGATCAAACTACTTGCTCCAAAAAAAACGGCTAAAGAGCCGAATAAACGTAAAATAAAAAACACAGAGCCGGTTGAAACGAAAAACGCTGCAGACTGATTTTAATGGCTATAATTTTACCCGCCGGAGAACGATATGGCATCTGCAGCTGAACAATTAGCCGCACATATCAATTTTGGTCAGCTTTCAAAGGCGACCGAATTGAAGAAAAGGCTATGGTTCACGCTGGGAGCACTGATCGTCTACCGTCTCGGGACATACATCCCCTTGCCAGGAATTGATCCAACGATCTTGAAGGAGATTTTTCAGCAGCAAGCGAGTGGTATACTCGGCATGTTTAATATGTTTGCTGGTGGCGCATTTGGTCGGATGACCATTTTTGCACTTGGGATTATGCCTTATATTTCGGCGGCTATCATTATGCAGCTCCTGACGGCAGTATCGCCTTATTTTGTGGCTTTGAAAAAGGAAGGCGAGCCAGGCCGCAAAAAGATTAATCAATATACCCGGTATGGTACTGCTTTTCTGGCAACGCTTCAGGGTTATGGAATTGGTGTTGGCCTTGAAGGTATGATGGGGTCTCAAGGATCAGCCGTTATTGACCCAGGGCTTTTTTTTAGGGCTACGACAGTTATCACACTAGTCGGTGGTACAATGTTTCTAATGTGGCTTGGTGAACAGATCACAGCTCGTGGTGTTGGAAACGGTATTTCTTTAATTATTTTTGCGGGTATTGTGGCCGAGCTGCCTTCCGCGTTAGCTGGTACCCTAGAGCTTGGCCGCACTGGGGCATTACCTTCTGGATTAATCGTTTTTTTTCTGTTAATGGCGATGGTAGTGATAGCTGTAATCGTCTACGTCGAACGAGCTCAGCGCCGAGTTGTTGTTCAGTATCCTAAACGCCAAGTCGGCAACAAAATGTTTGGTGGCGATAGTTCGCATTTGCCCTTAAAACTCAATACCGCCGGTGTTATTCCACCAATTTTTGCAAGCTCTTTATTACTCTTGCCGATTACCTTGGCCGGATTCACCGCTAATGCTGGACCGGAATGGCTTAACTCAATGGTTGCCTATCTTGGACGCGGCCAGCTAGCTTATTTAGTTTTATATTCTTTCCTAATTGGTTTTTTCGCATTTTTTTATACTTCAGTTGTATTTAATCCATCAGAGACCGCTGACAATTTGAAGAAAAATGGTGGATTTTTGCCTGGCATAAGACCTGGAAAAAACACAGCGGAATACCTCGACTTTATTTTAACCCGGTTGACGGTATTCGGTGCGCTTTATCTTATTGCGATTAGTATTTTGCCTGAACTACTAATTTCTAAATACTCTGTCCCTTTTTATTTTGGTGGTACTAGCTTGTTAATCGTTGTGACGGTTACGATGGATACTGTGGCGCAGGTTCAGTCCCATCTATTAGCACATCAGTATGAAGGTTTGATAAAAAAATCCCGTTTGAGAGGGAGGCGGGGATGAATATCATTCTTTTAGGCCCACCTGGTTCCGGAAAGGGCACACAAGCGCAGGAGCTCAATCGTCGTCATAGCTTAATTCATCTTTCTACTGGGGAAATGCTGCGTACGGCAATAGCATCGGGTAGTGATCTTGGACAAAAAGTTAAAACCATCATGGAATCTGGTGCTCTTGTGCCTGATGATACAATGATAAGGATGATTTCTGAGCGGATTGAACAGCCGGATTGTGCGAACGGCTTTATTTTAGATGGATTTCCGCGGACTCCGGCTCAAGCAGAGGCTTTAGACACTATGCTCAATAAAAGAAATATGAAAATAGAGCACGTTATTGAGATGTCTGTCGATATAGAAATACTTACGAAGAGAATAGTGGGACGCTATAGCTGCGTCGGGTGCGGTGCGGGATATCATGATGAATTTCAGAAACCCGCTCGGGCGGGAATTTGTGATTATTGCGGTAAAACCGAATTTTCGCGCCGGTCTGATGATAAACCGGAGACAGTTCGGGCTAGGCTAGATGCTTATGAGTCCCAAACCGCCCCGCTACTCCCTTATTACCAAAAATCAAACAGTTTGATCACCGTCGATGCCATGGCAGAAATTGCTGATGTAACAGCTGAAATTGAGGCTGTTTTGGGAGGTGTATGATTGTTGACTTGCAAACGAGAGTTCCTATAATCCCGCACCTTCGGGCACGGGCGAAAGTAACTGGAAATCAAGGCATTTGTTGCCTTAAATAGGAGGACGTGGATGGCACGGATATCGGGTGTAAACCTTCCCAATAGGCCAACGGGCATTGCCCTAACTTATATTCACGGGATTGGTCGGACAACGGCGTCAAAGATCTGTGACTCTGTTGGGGTCGATTCTAAGATCCGCATGAATGAATTGAGCGACGATGAAGTCGGCCGTATCCGAGAAGCGATAGATCGTGATCATCGGGTTGAAGGCGAATTGCGCCGCGATATTGCTACGAACGTCAAACGTTTGATGGATTTAGGCTGTTACCGCGGGCTACGTCACCGCCGTGGCATGCCAGTGCGCGGGCAGCGTACACATACCAATGCACGGACCCGTAAGGGCCGTGCTCGTCCGATTACTGGCAGAAACTGAGTTACGGTAGGAATAGATAATGGCTAAGGCTGCAACTACTCGCGTCCGAAAACGCGAACGCAAAAATATTACATCGGGTATTGCCCATGTGAATGCTACATTTAACAATACAATGATCACTATTGCTGACGCACAGGGTAATACGATCGCTTGGTCATCCGCTGGCCAATCTGGCTTTAAGGGGTCTCGTAAGTCGACTCCTTACGCCGCTCAAATGGCGGCCGAAGACGCTGGCCGTAAGGCAATGGAGCATGGAATGAAAACTCTGGAAGTCGAAGTTAAGGGCCCGGGCTCAGGACGTGAATCGGCACTCCGTGCGTTGCAAACGGTTGGTTTTGATATCACTGCTATCAAGGACGTTACACCAATTCCACATAACGGTTGTCGGCCGAGAAAACGTCGGCGTGTATAACGCCAGTATTAAAGAAGAAACGGCGCTAAGGACCGCCTTAACGAATTAAATTCTTGGAGGGCTCACTCCCCCAAGTAAAAATGAGGTTGCACTCGTGATTCAGAAAAATTGGCAAGAGCTTATAAAACCAAATAAATTAGAAGTTACACCGGGATATGATGAAGCCCGCGTTGGTACTATCGTGGTCGAACCGCTAGAGCGCGGTTTTGGCTTGACGTTGGGTAACGCCCTGAGACGTGTTTTATTGTCGTCGCTACAGGGTGCTTCTGTTACCGCTGTTCAGATCGATGGGGTCCTGCACGAATTCTCTTCGGTCCCTGGTGTATTAGAAGATGTTACCGATATCGTCCTCAACCTTAAATCGCTTTCGTTACGCTACCATGGCGACGAAGCACGCCGGATTTCTTTATCTGCAGAAGGGCCGATAGAGGTAACCGCAGGGATGATTGATGGGACGCATGATGTTGAGATTGTCAATCCAGATTTGGTTATTTGCACGCTTGATGATGGCGCAAAGGTCAATATGGAGATGACCGTAACTACAGGCATGGGTTATGTTCCAGCGGCGCAAATACGCACTGAAGATCAACCTATTGGTCTTGTGCCTATCGATGCAATCTATAGTCCTGTCCGCCGGGTATCCTTTCGTGTCGACAACACGCGTGTTGGTCAGGTTACGGATTACGACAAGTTGACCATCGACGTTGAAACTGATGGTACGGTAACACCAGATGATGCGATTGCTCTTGCCGCCCGAATTTTGCAGGACCAATTACGGCCTTTCGTTAATTTTGAAGAGCCTACCGTTCCAGAGGACACAGAGGTACCAGCGGAACCTGCGTTTAATAGAAATTTATTGCGCAAGGTAGATGAGTTGGAGTTGTCTGTTCGTTCAGCAAATTGTCTAAAGAATGATAATATTATTTATATCGGTGATCTTGTTCAAAAGTCTGAGCAAGAAATGCTCCGTACACCAAATTTTGGTAGAAAATCTCTAAATGAAATCAAGGAAGTTTTATCTCAGATGGGCCTCCATCTTGGTATGGATATCCTTGAATGGCCCCCTGAAAATATCGAAGAGCTTGCGAAGCGGCTCGAAGAACCCTACTGATCTGGAGCTAGAAAATGCGCCATAGAATAAGCGGCAGGAAACTGAACCGGACGAGTTCGCACCGCAAAGCCTTATTTCGCAATATGTCAGTTGCGTTGCTGAAGCACGAACAAATCAAAACCACCATACCAAAGGCTAAAGAGTTGCGAAGTATTGTGGATCGTTTGGTCACTTTGGGTAAACGAGATACTTTACACGCTCGTCGTCAGGCTTTGAGCCGATTAAATAATGATAGGGTAATCGCAGAGAAGTTGTTTTCTGTTCTTGCTAAACGGTATGCTGAAAGGGATGGCGGTTATACGAGGGTTTTGAAGGCGGGTTATCGTTACGGTGATAACGCGCCAATGGCAATCATTGAACTAGTTGATCGGGATGAAGAAGCCAAGGGTCAAGATTCTGGTCCTCCACAAAATATTCCTGAAGAGTTGGAACCGGAAGCGGCTTAACGAAAATAATCGAAGCTCTTATATCCAAAAGAGGTGGCCTTTGGCTGCCTCTTTTGTTTTCTACACCATGCATATTGTTTAAGGTATTTTAAGAGGAAAACAGAGATGACGGATGTCTTGAACCAAATTATTAAAACCTGCACCGTCATGGTTATTGTCTTGTCTACTAATATACAATTAGCCGTTGCTGAAAGAGGTTTGCCTAGTTCTCAATCAGAAATACATCTCTCATACGCAGCACTAGTCAAACGTGCAGCTCCGGCAGTAGTTAATATTTACACTAAGCGCGTTGTCAGGAACCTCCGTTCACCATTCTTTAATGATCCCTTTTTTCGACAATTTTTCGGTGAAAATAGTTATAAATTTGGGAGTGGTCGCAAACGCGTTGAGAACTCGCTTGGATCTGGCGTTATAGTTCGCTCTAAAGGAATTGTGATTACAAATAATCACGTTATTAAGGGCGCCGATCAAATTAGAGTGGTTCTGTCTGATCGTCGTGAACTTGCTGCAAATGTAATTCTAGCAGACGAAAAAACGGATCTTGCCGTTTTGAAATTGCAGGACGTCAGTGAACCATTGCCGTTTCTTGAATTAAAGGACTCTGATGATTTGGAAGTCGGCGATCTAGTTTTAGCGATTGGTAATCCTTTTGGGGTTGGGCAAACTGTGACTGGAGGTATTGTTTC
>CAYZDH010000087.1:0-10248 GCA_964477025.1 uncultured Rhodospirillaceae bacterium
CAATGGGTAACGTCGCAAAATCGCTCGATGATGCCAAAAAGAAAACTATTGTTGTCGCAGCATCCGGAAAGGGATCAGAAACCTATATCTTTCCGACGTTCCTTAATACCGCAATCGGTACAAAATTCAAGATTGTCACGGGTTATCGTGGGACAGCAAAAATGACGAACGCGATGGAGTCAGGCGAAGCACAAGCTCGCGGTGGGTCCTGGCAAAGCTGGAATGTCATCCGGCCCCATTGGATTGGTACCGGTAAAATTAGTCCTCTCGTGCAGGCTGGGTTGTCACCACACCCAGACCCCGCCGTAAAAAATGTGCCGATGCTGGTTGATGTTGTATCAGCGCAATTTAAGCCAATCGCGCAACTCCTATCCGTGCCGGTCGCCATGGCGCGAATTGTTGGTTCTCCGCCAGGTATCCCAAAGGCCCGTCTGATGGCGTTCCGTAAGGCCTTTGACCAAACGATGAAAGATCCAGCGTTTTTGGCCGATGCTAAAAAACGCAAGATGGATATCAACTATCTTAGCGGTGCAGAAGTAGAAGCTAATATTGCGGCTTTAATGAAAACACCAAAGGATATCCTGAAGCGAACAGCGGCCGTCCTCGGCTACAACAAAAAGAAAAAAACAAAAAAATAATTGTGAGCAGAATTGATCATTTCAGGGGCGCTCCGATTTGAGTGCCCCTTTTTCTTGACCTGACTCGGCTCCTTTCTACAGTGACGGTATGAACAAACCTCTTATTGGAATAACTCTCGATTCAGAACAGGCGGGCGGCTATTCAAAATACCCCTGGTATGCCGTTCGTGAAAACTATTGTGATGCTGTCGCAGATGCCGGCGGGCTTCCCGTTCCCCTGCCGCATCGACCAGAAATTGCCAATGACTACCTCTATTTATTAGATGGCTTGGTTGTTACCGGTGGTGCATTTGATGTCGACCCCCTGCTCTTTGGTGCCAAGAAAAGACACCAAGCAGTCGTCACGAAAAGTCTCCGCACTGAATTTGAATTTGGCATTACAAGGGGGGCAATTAAGAAAGATACGCCCATCCTTGGAATATGCGGTGGCCAGCAGCTCCTCAATGTTGTGCTTGGCGGCACTCTTATCCAACACATCCCCGATGAAATAGATCATGCTCTAGCACATGAGCAACCCAATCCACGAAATGAACCTAGCCACGACATTGCCGTCAAACCAAATACTTTGCTTCACCAGATAACCGGTACCGAAACAATGATGGTCAACAGCGCACACCACCAAGCCGTTAAATCTATTGGGGATTCAGTTATCATTAACGCAACTGCGCCTGATGGTTTAGTTGAAGGCATTGAATTACCCGGCAAGCGTTTTTGCCTCGGTGTCCAATGGCATCCTGAATTTTTAATAGACCCCGGCGACAAACGTATATTCGACGCTTTTATAGACGCGGCAATATAATGGAAAACTCCAAAAATAAGGCTGAACGGATAGCCAAACGCCTTTCCCGGGCCGGGATCTGTTCTCGTCGGGAAGCAGAAATTTGGATAGCTGACGGCCGGGTCACTGTCGATGGCGGGAAAATCTCCAAGCCGGCGACCCTAGTTACCGACCAGTCTATCATTGCGGTCGATGGGAAAAGAGTTGCTCAGCCTGAACAGACCAAGCTTTGGCGATATCATAAACCACGCGGCGTTCTCTCGACAAATAGTGATCCAGAAAATCGCCCAACTGTCTTCGACCATCTACCGAAAAATTTACCCCGGGTGATCCTCGTAGGGCGGCTAGATATAAATTCGGAGGGTTTACTGCTACTGACGAATGATGGTGAGCTCGCACGAAGGATAGAGTTACCCTCGACGGGTTGGATACGCCGATATCGGGTCCGCGCCTATGGGCCACTGGACGAGTCCCGCCTTTTATCATTGGCGGACGGCATTACAGTCGAAGGGATCAAATATCGTAGTATTCATGCGCAACTTGATAAGCGGCGGGGTGATAATTCCTGGATCACTGTCTCTCTACAGGAAGGTAAAAATCGGGAAATCAGGAAAGTGATGGAATATTTGGGCTTACGAGTGAACCGGCTAATACGTATTGCCTATGGCCCCTTTCAACTTGGAGAACTGCACCGCGATACAGTGCGTGAGATCTCAGCGCGCGAACTTAGAAAACACACAGGTTTGGGGACGACAAAGCCGAGAAGACCTTCCGCTAAACTGCCACCCGCGAGGCTAAAAGAAGTTCCAATCAACCTCGAAGCACCAAAACGCACCAGAGACAAAAATGCGCATCGTCGGAGGTAAACATCGGGGACGACAGCTCCTCGCGCCATCAGGCCGAGAGCTGCGACCAACTAGCGACCGCGTGCGTGAATCGATATTTAACATCCTTATTCAGGGTGGAGAAACTCTAGGTAGACGCAACTGGGTCAAAGGCGCCCAAATATTAGATGGTTTTGCGGGCACCGGAGCCATGGGTCTCGAAGCTATATCACGCGGCGCATCACACGCAACGCTTCTCGACAACCAGGATACGGCATTAAGTTGTTGCCAGGACAATGTAGAGATATTGCATGAAAACAATAATGTAGATGTACATTTCATGGACTGTCTCAAACCCAAAAAGGCAAACCACCAGTGTTCACTCGTATTCCTAGATCCACCCTATGGATTGAATTTAACGATACCAGCCCTTGAGGCTTTAACCATTGCCGGGTGGATTGCCCCCAAAACTTTAGCGGTTTTAGAAGTTAATAGGACCGAAAAAATCGAACTTCCGCCCAATTTCACGCTTCTCGACGAACGCCAATATGGGAAAGCTAAGGTTTTATTTCTTGACGTTTAAAAGGCCTGTATTGGCATTATTGCGTCTTAGAAACTTTCGCGTCAGGTAACATTTCTATAATTTCATCGCTCGTAAAAATATCAGCAAAATGATTAAACATTGCACTGAGCGAAGCGTTATGAGCCTCATCAGACCGGGTCGCGGTAGCATCTGAAGCGACTATAGTTCTAAAATTAAGCATGTGGGCGTCACGCGTCGTAGATTCAACGCATACATCTGTAGCAATACCAGTTATCACTAGGGTATCGATGCCTTCTTCCCTTAATCGTCTTTCAAGATCCGAAGAGTTACGGATAAAGGCACTGAACCGGGTCTTGGCAGTTATTACATCTTCTGGCTGGACGTCCATTCCATCCCAAATCTCAGCGCCGGGCCGTCCATCGGTTAGCCCGTCCAGCATACGCTCAACATCTTCGGGACTGAGATACTCCATATACGCAGACCAGGTCTTAGGTGCATCATCGCCATATATCGCTCGCACCCAATAAACCTTACTTCCAGCCGCGCGCATCGCCTTGCATAGCTTATTAGTCGCCGGCACAGCGCCAGCACAATAAGGGGAATAGGCCGCCATACCTTCTTGTAACCAAACATTTTGCATATCAATTACAATAAGCGCCGTTTTTGACGGATTAATGCTATCGTAAGCATGAAGTTTTCCACCCCGTCGCCGCAAAATGTGTTCTACCGTTGACGGCGATAGCTGAACTTTGTGTAGCTTTGTCTTGGGCATAAATTTTTTCTCCAAATTCAAAATATCAATTAGGCTAAGACGAACTACCTTATCGGCGACCAAATAATCGCTCAATATCTGCCAGTTTTAGCTCCACATAAGTCGGGCGACCATGATTGCACTGCCCAGAATGCGGGGTTTGTTCCATCTGGCGCAAGATTGCATCCATTTCAGACTGGTTGAGCCGGCGGCCAGCGCGGACACTACCGTGGCAGGCCATTGTCCCGCAGACCTCCTCAAGTCGTTCTTTCAAGGTTAGACCTACCCCAAGTTCGGCCAAATCTTCCGCTAAATCTTTGACCAGGCTGACAATATCGGTTTTTCCCAAAATCGCTGGGACTTCGCGAACGACAACAGCCCCCGGCCCAAAGGATTCTAGAACAAGACCAAGTTCGGCAAATTCTGCCGCACGTTCAACCAGCCGCAGACATTGTGTCTCTTCCAGTTCTATAACCTCAGGCAACAATAGGTGCTGGCGTGCCACCTCTCCAGAGCCTATTGAAACTTTCATTCTTTCGTATACCAACCGCTCATGTGCCGCGTGCTGATCAACAATTACGATACCTTCACTCGTCTGTGTAACGATATAAGTTTCATGAAGCTGCGCGCGAGCCACCCCAAGTGGAAATGATTCTAAAACACTTTGTTCGTCTTCACTGCCCCCACAAAGGTCAGCTGAGTTTTGGGAGGCTACAGCAGAAGGTAAATCGGTGCCCGGCAGCACCGCATCATTATTTGCCGTCGGCTGTCCCATGCCGCCAATACCTGGTTGAGGTCTATAAGACAGAATACTCGCGGCTTGCGGCGATCCGGGTTGAAATGCCCCTAAAGTTTGCGCCGAGACTGTCGTTGAAGCACGGTGACCCGCCTCTGCCAATGCATGTTTCAGCGCTCCAACAATTAATCCACGCACCAAACCGGCGTCTCGAAATCGGACTTCCGTTTTCATCGGGTGAACGTTCACATCCACAAATGAAGCTGGGATTTCAAGATAAAGGGCTACCATAGGATGACGATTTCGTGCCAAAAGGTCTTGATAGGCACCTCGCACTGCGCCAATTAGTAATCGATCGCGAACTGGTCGCCCATTCACGAACAAATATTGCGACCGTGCATACGCTTGATTGAGAGTTGGCAAGCTCGCATAACCTGTGAGATTTATATCTTCGCGTTTTGCATCAATTCGTAGAGCATTTTCCGAAAATTCTCGTCCCATGATGTCTGACAAACGCGCCAGACGGGCATGGAACAAATCACCTTGCACTGCCTCAAGCCGAAGGCGCTTTCCTTTTTCGTCATAGACCGAAAAACTAATTTCTGGATTTGCCATTGCGAGACGACGGACAACATCCAAAATATGATTCAGTTCCGTCCGTTCCGTTTTAAGAAATTTCAACCTAGCAGGTGTTGCGAAGAACAGATCACTAATTTCAATTCGTGTGCCAGCCCCAAGAGACACCGGCCTGACATCTTCTTTCTCACCGCCAATTACAGCGATAGACCAAGCAGCTTCAGAACCGCGCGAACGACTTTCAATTTTAAGCCGGGAAACTGAGCCAATAGACGGCAATGCCTCACCACGAAAGCCAAGTGAAGAAATATGTAGAAGGTCATCACCAGGTAATTTAGAGGTTGCGTGACGTTCCACAGCCATCGTCAGTTCATCACATGACATACCAAATCCGTCATCAGTGACAATTATCGAGTTACAGCCACCTCCGGTAATCCCAATCTCAATGTAACCTGCATCGGCATCTATGGCGTTTTCAACCAGTTCCTTGACGGCGGATGCCGGACGCTCGACCACTTCCCCCGCCGCAATCCGATTTATCGTCCCTTCAGGTAAGAGCCGGATCGTCATTTCAACGCTCCTGACCCATCAAGTATTCACGAGCTAAGACTTTAACCTCTTCCACAGCAGGCTGATCGAAGGGATTAACACCGAACAAATGAGCTGCGATTATCGTCTCCAGAATAAAATGCATTATCAATGCGCCCATCGAGATCTCATCCAAACAATTTATCTGAATAATTCGCGTCGGCCGCTTTTTACGGATTAAGACCTCCGCTGTGGCGCGTTGTCCCGCATCCATTAGGTCGCCCACTGATTTTCCTGATAGATATGCTATTGTTTCATCAACAGCCAGTTTGGGATCAACGGCCGGGCCGTCACCAGAACAAGAAAGCATAATAAGAGTAAATAACTTGTCACTGGGCCCATCAAGATAGAGTTGCAATTGGCTATGCTGATCAACAGTTCCCCTCGCGGTTATCGGTGTTGTTCCCTTACCCTCTTTTCCTAAACTTTCTGCCCAAAGCTGACGAAACCAGAGCCCAAAATATTCAAGCCTATCGACATAAGGCATCATTACCGTAGACGATAAGTTTTTCTCTGTTGCAAGCCCTACAGAGATTGCCGCCCCTACTGCGGGTTCAATATTTTCCGGCTCTTCACCCATGAGCACAGGTCTCAGAACACTCGCCGCTCCAGCACGAAGCGCTCTGACATCTAGCCCAGAAATCATTGCCGGCAACAATCCTACGAGCGAAAGGGCCGAATAACGCCCGCAAATGTCTGGGTCATGGTCCAATACAGCAATATTGTGATTGCTCGCAATGCTACGTAACGGGTTTTCGCCTGGTTCAGTAATTGCCGTAAAGTGTTCCGCAACCTTTACTTGCCCAACATCTACTTTAACTGCTTCTAAGCAAATCAAAAACTGCGTTATGGTTTCTACTGAAGAACCGGATTTAGAAACAACAAGATAACCGGTTCGGGACTGCGGCAATCGGTTCAACATAGCTGAGATACTGTGCGGATCAATATTTGATAAAAAATGTAGGGCTGGTTGATTATGCCTTGGGCTAGCGCCAGGGACAGCAAGGCTGCATAGCATTTGTCCACCTAGGCTTGAACCTCCAGTACCTAGGACAACAATATGATCAAACTGATCACGATATCGAGCCGCAATAGGTTCTAGTGCAACAATATCATCTGTTTGTTCTGAAAGGTGCAACAGTGAAGAGCTATCGTCAGCATATCTCTCACGTAACGCCTCAAGTATTGGTTTGGTGCGTTTTAGTTCCGCCTCAAATCGCTTGCGGCCAAGTCCAGATGAACCAATTACATCTGACAGGCAGGATGACGTTAATTGTACGTATTGCATAGACAAAGCCTTTCACCATGACCTTAAACCCCTGCACGAATCGTGAAAAGGCGAGCGGTGGAAAACCAATGGAAAATTTAAACATTATATATATTTTTTTTTCGTTCTACTCGACACAGCTGGCTGTTCAGTTTAACGAAAACCCAACGATAATGTTAAGGGGTCCGCCGTGGAGTTATACGTCCTTTCTACCGTAGGTATTGCATTCTTTTGTGGAGGCGTCGTAAAGGGCGTTGTTGGAATGGGGCTACCCCTGACGGCTATAGCTTTGATGACTATTGTCATAGATCTTGAAATCGCTATCCCGCTATTACTAGTTCCAATTATAGTTACAAATTTGATTCAGGCCGTTCAGGGCGGCAACTTCAAAAACTTAATTAGAAAATTTTGGGGTATGTTGCTGGCTGCCGGGGTTGGTATTTTTGTGGGGGTTTATGCCCTATACCGGCTTGATCCGACATACCTATTGATTGGTCTAGGAATAGTAGTTTGTCTTTATTCGATAAATAACCTTTTAACATTCCGGTTTAGTATCAGCGAAAGTTCCATTCCTCTCGTGTCACCATTTGTTGGACTTTTATCGGGTTTCTTGGCGGGTACTACCGGAGCGGTTGGCATTCCAATTGCAATTTACTTCCAGTTGTTAAAAATGAAAAAATATATATTTGTTCAAGCGGTCGGAATTCAGTTCTTATTTACGGGTTTAGTTTTAACATTCGCGCTCTTTCGAGAAGGTGGGTTACAAAATAATGCTATTATCGGGTCCACAATAGCCCTAATTCCAACCGCGTTAGGTATGTGGTTTGGGTGGCTAATTAGAAATAGGGTGTCAGAGGAAAAATTCCGGGTGTGTCTATATTTTGTTTTATTATTTATTGGCCTAAATTTGATACGTAAGGGAATATTTTAGAATTTTAGATATCCAGTTCACTAAACCTAAACTGGTCACCTCATATAGAAATTTGTACATCAACAAATTATTGAGACCTTAATGAGTTTAAATTATCCTCTTAAGAAAAACGTTTACAACAAAACTGGGTTACCTGAACTGGGTCTTCGCAATTATTGGTACCCTGTCCTCGCTTCACTACGATTGAGAAAAGGTCGTCCAAAGTCCGTCAAGGTGCTCGGCGAAGAGGTAGTACTTTTCCGTAATAAAAACAAAATTTTTGCATTAAGCGACCAATGTGCGCATAGGGGGGCACGGCTTTCCGAGGGAAGCTGCCTTTATCCAGATAGTGATACGTTAACCTGCCCCTATCACGGATGGACTTACTCGGGCGAGACAGGGCAGTGCATCGCTAAACTGATGGAAGGCCCCGGAATTACCATCCCGAATGAAGCAAAAGTCAAAACCTATCCGGTTCTTGAACACCTTGGCGTCATTTGGTTATTTGTGGGAGACATGGAAGCTGTCCCACTCCAAGAAGATTTACCGGAATGTTTAGCCAACACAGATGAATGGCATACAATTTCCACTTGGAGAACATATCATTGTAATTGGCGTCCCTTGAATGACAATCTCTGCTACGACTTGCATGCGCCATTTTTACACCGCAATTCACCCGAGCTAATTTTTCAACCCATATTTCCATTTGCGAGCCAGGTGACAACAACACCATTAAAAGATGCGAAGGGACTTGGCTATAGAGCGCTCGGAGGAATAACAGAAACAGATTATCCGGGTCTAGGTCACTTTCCGCCACCCAGGGAAGCTTTCTGGCGAAGGTTGAGGCCCCTCGGTCGTGGGCGAGAATTGGATCCACAATCATCGCGAGCAACAAAACGATATGGGATTAAATATCGACACATGTCCCTCCTTCCAACGGTGACACTAGTAGGTCGTCCATCTGGCGATTATTTCATGTGCCGTTGGGTCACCCCTATTGATTCCGAAACCACACTATTTTATTCATTTAATGCCTTCCGCCGGCATTCAACCATAAGAACCTTTTTTGACAGGCTAAGCTGGACCCTCTGGCAATCTTGGACACATGACCTGATCTTCTCAGATCAGGATAAAAGGGTTGTGGAAGAGGTTCGCTCTGATAGAGAACAATTGTCACTCAGTGATGCAGGTGTTGTCGCCTGGCGAAAATTTATTGTCGATAATTCCAGGCGCCCAAATGATAAAAACCTTCATCAAGATTTGAATACTTAGTCTGAAATATAATCATAGTTTAAATAATTCGATAATTTTCTTAATTTCATTATTTTAAGAAATTTATAAAACAAGAAATATCTTCGATGTGGAAAGGGCCTTTTTAAATTAAGGAACAGATTTAATACCTTTCGGCTGACCAACGATTACCACACTCAGTGCCCCCGGACGTAAAATCTCCCTCGCTACCCTCTTGATATCTGAAAGTGTCACAGCGTTAATCAGGCCCGCGCGTTTAGTGAGATAATCTTTACCTAAATTATTGACCTGCACGGCAAGGAGAAGGCTAGCGATGCGATGTGTAGAATCCAAACGTAATGGGAATGAGCCATTGATATAGGTTTTAGCCGCCGCTAGTTCCTCAGCCGTCACCCCTTTATCTGCCATTTTTCTCCATTCGTGGCGAATGACTTTAAGTGACTCTGCAACCCGTGCATTAGCTGTCGCGACACTCCCCATATACGTTGCTGCATGGTCATAAGGGTTAAGATATGTATAGACCCCGTAAGCCAACCCCCGCTTTTCCCGTATCTCTTCCATTAGGCGAGACGAAAATCCACCACCACCTAAAATTCGGCTCATAACGGACGCACTATACCAATCTGGATGATCACGTTTGATACCCGAATGTCCAAATATTACTACGCTTTGCGGGATCGCCCGGTCGATCACTAAAGTTCTCCCAGCTGCCATAGCGGAGGTTTCCATAATTTGTCCTCCAGGACCATCTAACGGCAATGTGGCAAATACCTGATCGAGTTTTTGCCCCAATTCTACTGGCGAAATATCACCCGCTACGGCAACAGATAGTGTGTTCCGAACGACATGCCGTCTCATAAATTCATTAAGATCCTTTTTCTTTAAAGTTTTAATGGAGGCAACGGTTCCGTCACCCAAATTGCCATAAGGATGATTAGGGAAAGCCTCCCTATACCAGGCCGCCATGGCGATCGAATCTGGGTCTTTAGCTTTTTGCTGAAGGCTGGAAATAATTTGCCCCCGAATCCGGGCAACAGCTTTCTGATCGAACCGCGGTTGTCTCATTGCTAAACCAAGTAACCGAAACGCCTCATCTTTATTAGCCTTTAGCGCACGAAATGAACCTCTAAATTTATCTGTTGAGGCCGAAAAACGAAGCCGTGCGGCAACATCCTGAAGTTGCTTCTGAAATTCCTGTGACTTTAAAGGGCCGGCACCTTCATCAAGAATAGCCGCGACCATTCGCGCGAGCCCCTCTTTACCTTTAGGGTCATAAGCGGTCCCACCTGTTTTAAATGCGAAATTTAGAGAAATGACAGGGATACTTTTATCTTGAACTAGCCAAGCTTCAATGCCGCCGGGGCTACGCACCTCCTTAATAGAAA
>CAYZDH010000088.1:0-2274 GCA_964477025.1 uncultured Rhodospirillaceae bacterium
AATGTCCTGCAGAAGCGAGCAGGGAAAGAGCTTTACATGTTTTTGATACTCTTGAATTTGCGTTACGCCCCCCCCAAATTAATTGTTGGGTTTGAGCATAAAGCTCAATTTCCCTAATCCCTCCTCGACCGAGTTTAACATTGTGCCCCCCTACCAAAATTTTGCTTTGCCCGCGGTGGGAATTAATTTGTCGTTTTATTGAACTAATATCTTCGATAGCGTCAAAGTCCAGACTTTGCCGCCAGATGAAGGGTCGGAGATAATCAAGAAACCGTATCCCGGCATCGATATCTCCACCTATGGGACGAGCTTTGAGCATAGCTGCCCGTTCCCAGTTTTGGCCTGTTGTTTCATAATAGGTTTCGGCGGCTAATGTCGATAAGACCGGGGGCGTTGACCCAGGGTCTGGTCTTAGCCGAAGGTCAGTGCGGAAAACATAACCATCTGCGGTCCGCTCCTCTAAAATTTTGACGAAGTTACGTGCCAAACGGTTGAAAAATTCTTGTGCGGTTCGTTTGCCGATGTAGTTGGATTTTTCATCTTCAAATAAAAAAATTAAGTCAACATCGCTTGAATAGTTAAGCTCTCTAGCGCCTAACTTACCCATACCAAGGACTATTAGACCAGATTCCATCGAAGGTTGCGAAGGTTCGGGAAGTTCAAGTTCTCCTGCGGCGGCTGCATGATGGAGTAAGTGACTTGTGACCGCATTAATTACCCTTTCTGCAAACAAACTGAGTGCCCCAATTATTTTGTTCAATTTCCATTGTCCCGAAATATCAGCGATAGCGATTGAGAATGCGCAACGCCGTCGAGCAATCCGGAGTACTTTCATTAAGTTTTGTTGGGTTTCTTTGATTAATGCGGCGTCGCTTACAGTTTCAATGATTTCGCTAAAGGCGCTATCGGGACCCAGTTCGATTACCTTGCGAGTAATATCAAAATCATTAATCAAAGTATGACTGAGGAAAGGACTGTTACCTAGTATGGCCTCTATAAATGGTCTGAGGCTGGCATCAGACAGGCAGTTCTCTATAAATTCTTGGTTAACCTTGTCATTTTTGCAATTGGCGGCTTCTTGCCAACGCTTCCAGCCAGACGCCACCGCGTTCAAATTGCCAGGGAGCGGTATTTTGTTAGTCAAATCAATCCCAACGTCGGGGTTTCCCATCAATTGTCTCTTTTCATTTGGCGCCGTTTCATCGCACACTGCGGCAAGCATGAATGCTGGTCAATATTTTGCTTTAAGGACGACAGTAGACTTGTATGTTGAGGCGTTTGATAAGAATCTTTTTTGAAGTAACGGGGCTTGCCGCGCTCGTATTGCTCTTGGTCTCTGGTCTCGCAACTTGGCGTCTATCCCAGGGTCCCGTTTCGCTTAATTTTTTCTCAAGTCATATTGAAAGCGCGGTAAACGAATCCCTAATCCAGGCCCGCATTGATATAGGTGAAACAAACCTTACCTGGGCGGGTTGGGATCGCTCCTTTGATATTCGTTTGATAAATACAAAAATTATTGGAGCCAATAATTCCATGATTGCCAAGGTTCCTGAAATGTCAGTGAGCGTTAGCTTGCCGGCTCTTCTTCATGGGACTTTTTCTCCAACTAGAGTGGACCTCATTGGACCCAGTTTGCGTATATTTCGTAACGCCGCAGGCGAGTTTTCCACTACATTTGATGAAACCACTAAGCTATCATTAAAAAGGATCGGTGGTGTAATTGCCGCACTAAGTGTGCCGACACAAAAAACGGGTGTCCTACGATATCTCGAACAGTTCAGTATTCTTGATGCAAAGCTTGATCTTGATGACCGTGTCACAGGTTTAAAATGGCGGCTGCCCAAGACGAATTTTTTGATTGTGCGTAAAGGAAAAAAAATTCGAGCTTCATTATCTGCTGATCTTGATACCGATGAATTTCCTTCGCGCTTCACAGCAAAAATGAATTTGATTGCAGGTGCGAGAGAAGCAGATATTAACTTTGTGATTGATAAAATACCCGTTGAACGTTTGGCCACCTCTTTTCCATCTCTTGAGTTTTTGCAGGTATTACCCATCGCGGTCAGTGGAGAAATTGATGCGCGCATTTCGTTTGAGGGCGGTATTCGGGATGCTAGGTTTAAAATTTCTAGTCGTGGTGGGGTTGTCAGCAAGGGTGGTCTTTGGCCAAAGGATATTTCTATTGCTGATCTAGATATTCGCGGCAAATTCGAGAATGACCCCGCCTCCATAGAGATAAAACACTTAGCCCTAAAATTAGATGGCTCAGAGGTT
>CAYZDH010000088.1:2374-5267 GCA_964477025.1 uncultured Rhodospirillaceae bacterium
TAAAAATTCTATCGGGGCAGGTCAAACTTATGGACCTCGATACAGAGAGGGAGAATGCCAATATTATTGCAACCTTATCGGGACCGTTAAAGTCCGCACTCAAGATGGCCAATAATATACCTCTTCAGTTGATATCAAAATATGGTTTTGAAGCCAAAAGTTTTAAAGGTTGGTCGCAGACTAAAGTGGGACTTACTTTTTCACTTCATAGCAGTTTGAGGTTGGAGGAAGTCAAAGTAGAAGCAAGTTCCCAAATTGTTAATGCAAGATTTCCAATAATTTCCTCCAATAAGCTGGTTGAAGCTGGGAATTTCGATTTGAAAGTGGATTCGAAAGGCTTTGCATTAAGCGGAACCGCTACTGTGGATGATGCTTTGATGAAGGTGAAATGGCAGGAAAATTTTCAAGCTGATATAAATTTTCATCGTCGTTATGAAATTAGCGGACGATTTAACGAGGAACTGCAAGAGGAATTTTTCAAAAGCGTGCAAATTGCCCCATATGTAAAGGGACCACTTGATCTGGAGTTATCTGTTGTTGAGAGATTGACGGGAAATAAGGAAATAGTGGCCAAAGCAGCTTTGAAGGAAACCCGGCTGACCATCCCTGCATTCAACTGGCGCAAAGTACCGGGCGAGGTCGGCATGGCATGGGTTTCGGTGGTTTTAAGGCGCGATGGTGAGGTAAACGTTAAAAACTTTCGTATTCAGGCTAAAGGATTACGCGGTGAAGCAAGCTTTCATTTTAATAAACAGGGAAAATTTGTAAAAGCGGATATCCACAAATTTAAGCTTGGGCGCTCTGATTTCGGAGGTGTTGTAAAAGCGCGCAGCGGCAACGGCTTTGATGTTAGTTTGAAGGGCGGTTCTTTGGACGCAGTCCAAATATTGGAACATTCAGAAAACAATGACGAATCTTTTTTACCCACTTTAAATCTAGAGACAAATCTTGATCGGGTATGGTTAGATTCTACAGTGCCGGTGAACGACGTTGTTGGCTCAATACGATACGACGGTGAAGTTTTTCAGCGAGCGAAAATGGTTGGTAACGTTGCAAAAAACCAACCATTTTTATTTGACTTATATACCATTTCTGACAAACAGCATATCATCCTTCGCGCAAATGATGCAGGCGGATTTCTATCAGGTTTAGATATTACGGACGCGTTGCGAGGTGGCGTCCTAAAACTCATGGCTTCAAAAAATATAGGAAAAAAAGAACCGTGGAACGGGCGTCTTATGATTAAAAATTACACTATTGTAAATGCACCGAATTTAGCTCGAATACTAACCCTCGCGTCATTCACCGGGATCTTGAATAGGCTTTTAGGTAAAGGAATAGAATTTAAGAGATTAGAGGCTCCATTTAGCCATTCTGTGGGTAAGACGACGATTAAGAACGCAAGGGCAATTGGTGCAGAGTTGGGGTTGACCGCGGATGGAGTTTTGAATTTATCCCTGAAAACCGCTAAATTACGAGGTACAATGGTTCCTGCTTATTCGATTAACAGCGTGCTTGGCGATATTCCTCTTATTGGTAAGATCTTTACCGGGGAAAAAGGGAGTGGTGTATTCGCAGCGACCTACGAGTTTTCAGGTGATCTGTCCAAGCCAAATATTTTCGTTAATCCACTTGCTGCCTTGGCCCCTGGTTTTTTGCGCGGCATTATTGGAATTCTAGGGATAAGAAATACCGATAAGCCAACGTCAAATACAACGATAACCCCCGACTAGTTAGATCTCGTCGGCCGCGCTAGCACATGCCGCTTTTTGCCAACGGAAAGCTTTATTGTACCCTTGTCGTTGACGTCAGCCATACCAATCTCCTGGCTTTCATCCGCAACGACAGTATCATTTATACGTCCTCCTCCGCCTCTTATTAGGCGCCTTGCGGCTCCATTACTATTTGCGAGTCCAGCTTTAACAAAAGCCTCATAAGCAGGAATTCCATTTTCGAGGTCAGAATTATCGAAATAAATTGTAGGCAGCCCTGTGCCTTGCTGGCCATCTTCAAAGGTTGCCTTGGAGGTGTCGCTGGCTTCTAGTGCTGAAGCTTCGCCGTGACAAAGTTTGGTCGCTTCAAAAGCAAGAATTTTTTTTGCTTCGTTGATTTCTGCGTCTTGGAGCGCATCTAGTTTGGATATTTCGTTGAGTGATAATTCGGTAAACAGGCAAAGAAAACGCTTTACATCATCATCTGCTGTATTCCGCCAAAATTGGTAATATTCGTATGGTGACAATCTATCGCTGTTTAGCCACACAGCTCCACCAGCGGTTTTGCCCATTTTGTCGCCTGCAGAAGTCATTATTAACGGGGATGTAATGCCATAAAGGGCTGCACCGTCGAGCCGCCTGCTCAGCTCTATGCCATTAACAATATTTCCCCATTGATCAGAGCCGCCAATTTGGAGAATGCAGTTTTCCCGGTGAGAGAGTTCCAGAAAGTCATATGCCTGGAGAATCATGTAGTTGAATTCTAGGAAGCTCAGTGGTTGCTCGCGATCGAGTCGTAACTTTACTGAGTCAAAGGATAGCATACGGTTAACAGAAAAATGTTTGCCGAATTCGCGAAGAAAAGGGATATATTCAAGTGCATCTAGCCAGTCAGAGTTATTAACTATTAGCGTGTCTGTTGTCTGGTCGCCGAAATTTAGAAACTTCTCAAAAGTTCCTTTAATCCCTTTAATGTTATTCGCAATCGTTAATTCATCGAGGATCTGACGCGACTCATCCTTACCAGAGGGGTCTCCAACTTTGGTGGTACCTCCACCCATTAAGGCTATCGGCTTATGGCCACTCCGTTGGTACCAGCGAAGTATCATGATCGGCATCAGATGTCCTATGTGGAGGGAATCTGCCGTACAATCAAAGCCAGCGTAGGCGACAGTGGCCTT
>CAYZDH010000088.1:5367-10241 GCA_964477025.1 uncultured Rhodospirillaceae bacterium
GTGAAAAGTAACATACGGATGAGGTGTCTGCGGCGTTCTTCTTCATCGTAATCTTGATACTCAGTGCGGCTATGCACAATAAAATGATTGTTTAAAAATTGCATGTCCCCCCTTTTAAAATCCATATCCAGACGAATTTCTTTGCTTAGCGCTAGTGCGCTGAACATGTTCATTGCTTCGATCTGTGCGTCTGTTAAACGCGGTACGTCGGGGAATCGTTGAGCGCTTTCAACATATTTCTGCCCAAACCTAGCAAAAAATCGGCCCTTATGGATCGTAAATACTTGTGCAATGTAATAGGGGTCCTCCCCATCAAACTCTTCACCTCGATGGTCAACGAAAAAGGGCTTATAAAGTTCGCTTAAAAGATCTGGCCGTTTTTTGAGAATTTCATTGTGGATAGAGATTGAGCTGGCAATTGAGCTGGTGCCACCAGCCTTCGCGATTTGAAGACAAAGTAGTCCGACAACATCTGATTTGTCGCAATGGTAAGGCAGGTGGACCGGAGTTTGATAGCCGCGCAAATTGAAATTTTGATCCCAGTTGCTTCCGACTGCTTTTACATGACCAAGAAGATCACCCATCATATTTTGGGCCACAGTATTACCGAAATAGGTGCCGATCCCCCAATAAATAATTGTGGCATCCTCCTCGCTGAGCTTCTCGACCGGCAAACCTCGAATTAGTTTAAAACCTCGGCCATTTTCTAATTCATCGAGAATGTTAGTAAGCTTCTCTGCTAGGCTATAAAGTGGGAAGTCTCCTTTAGAAACGTTCGTTAACTCCAGCCCTTTTGATTTCACATGCTGTAGAGCTTCATTGAGCTCTGCGTTGTCCTCAGTCGTAAGTGTGTATATCCAGTCGCTCGAGTCGACGAGTTCGGGACCCTTCCAGGCGGCCACAGAATCATAGGGACAATCCAAGACATTTTTAGTCATAGGTTCCACCGCATCCACGTTTTAAATTTGAACAATATGCGAGTATCGGTTCCAATGCACTCGAATGCAATTGCTGTTGGCTTTATGAAAAAAATCTTTCTTGCTATTGGTCTTATGAGTGGAACGTCCCTCGATGGGATTGATGCTGCAATTTTACGAACCGACGGAGAAAAAATTATTGAACCAGGTAAGTTTTTCAATTTACCTTATACAACAAAATTTCGTGAACGACTCCGATTAATTCTTGAAGGTACTGGACAAATCGAGTTAGTCGAGCGCGAATTAACACTGCTGCACGCTAAGGCGATTAACTCCCTATTAACTGAGGCAGGACGAAAATTTAGCGATATAGATCTAATCGGCTTTCACGGCCACACTGTTTTCCATGACCCTACTCAATTAAAAACACACCAAATTGGTGATGGTGCTTTGCTAGCAGCGAAAACCGGTATCGATGTAGTATGCGACCTTCGCAGCAATGACGTTGCTCATGGCGGGCAGGGCGCTCCATTGGTGCCTTTATATCACTTGGCGTTGGCAGATAGGTTGACGAGCCCCGTAGCGATTCTCAATATCGGTGGAGTGGCCAATATAACTTATCTAAATGGAGACGAAGGCTCTTTAATTGCCTTTGATACAGGTCCGGGCGGAGCCCTCTTGGACGATTGGATGCTCCAGAAAATGGGTAAGGCATTTGACGATGATGGACGAGTCGCTTCCTCGGGCTTGGTCTCGAACAAAGTTTTAAGCGAATTATTATCTTTACCATACTTTGATAAGCCGCCACCAAAATCTTTAGACAGAAATGACTTCGATATCACCCCAATTAGAAGTCTATCTGCAAAGGATGGAGCAGCAACGCTCACAGCTTTTACATGTGGCGCAGTTACACGGGCCCTCGATCATTTGCCAGTTCCCCCAAAGATTTGGTTGGTCTCCGGTGGGGGCAGAAAAAATAGATTTTTGATGCAAAAACTATCAGAAGGGCTAAAGGTTCCAGTTAAACCTGTAGAGGCGGTGGGTTGGGACGGAGACGCGCTGGAAGCGCAGGCTTTTTCTTATTTGGCAGTGCGCAGCGTAAGGCAGCTACCGATTACGCTACCTGGTACCACGGGAGTTAAGGAGCCTATGTCTGGTGGGGTTTTCTTCCCAAAACCATAATAACTTAACTAGCTAGTAGAACCGGCAGCTTCGATCTCTGGGATCCTTTTCTCTAAATAAGACTCAACGTGTGTCGTGAGTTGATCTACCTTGTCGTGGAAAAAATGATTGGCGCCATCAATAATTTTGTAATCAATCGTAATCCGTTTTTGAGCCTGTAATTTTTGGGCTAATGCATCGACTGATTCTTCGGGGACCATTGTATCTTTAGCACCATGAATAAATAGTCCGGAGGCTGGACAAGGGGCTAAAAAGGCAAAGTCATATTTATCTGCGGGTGGGGCGAGAGCTACAAAACTGTCAATTTCTGGACGACGCATAAGAAGCTGCATACAAATCCATGCGCCAAATGAGAAGCCGCTAATCCAGCATTGGGCAGCATCAGGATTTTGCGATTGCAGCCAGTCTAATGCGGCGGCGGCATCGCTTAACTCTCCCATCCCCTCATCATACTCCCCTTGCGATCGACCCACGCCGCGGAAATTGAATCTGAGTGTTGAAAATCCGCGCTGGGCGAAAGTTTGATATACATCAAAAACCACACGATTATTCATCGTGCCACCCTGTTGAGGGTGTGGATGAAGGATTAATGCAATCGGAGCGTCGTCGGCTGATGAATGATGATAACGGCCTTCAAGCCGCCCGTCTGGACCGTTAAAAATGACCTCGGGCATGAGGAAAATATCTCCTAATGTTTAAATTTCCTGGCGGGCAATCGAGTTATTGACGCATCAGGTCGGGAGCCCTAAATTCCCGGCGCTGATTAATCTACGAAAACATTATAAGTAGCAATCGCGGGAATATAATGAATTGCGTTAACAATATACAACCTTCTCGATAACAGGGCCTATATATAATTGGAAAAAACAATATATTTCAAAACCTTATAAGGACGAATTAATATCATGAGAGTGGGAAGTAAGGGGCGATACGCGGTGACCGCCGTCATATTTTTGGCTAAGCAAGATAAAAAAATGCCGATGGCGCTAGCAGAAATAGCTAAATTACATGAGATTTCATTGTCATACCTAGAGCAGTTGTTTGCTAAGTTAAGGCGGCAGGGGTTAGTAAAAAGCGTTCGTGGCCCGGGTGGTGGTTATTTTTTGAGTAGGCCGGCAGAGAAGATTCTTATTTCGGACATTGTAGCTGCGGTTGAGGAGCCAACTCATCGTGAGCGCCAATCTGCTTCTAAGAGCGGGGTGGATGGATCTGAAACGGCGGCGCTCTGGAACGCTCTTGGTAACCAAGTATATGGTTTTCTCAGCTCGATTTCGGTTGCAGATGTCTGTGAATCCAGAATCAAACCTACTGAACAACCTATGGCACAAAATGTACGTTCCTACGCAGCAGCTGAATAACGATATTGGGTGGGTGTGATTTCGCGAAGTTATCTAGATTTCAACGCAACAGCACCCGCCAGACCGGAAGTCATTGACGCTGTCGTGGGTGCCATGCGGGAACGGGGGAATGCGTCTTCTGTTCATGCTGATGGACGTTCAGCAAGAGCAAGTGTGGAGAATGCCCGAGCTCAGGTGGCTTCACTTGTTGGGGCCGAGGCAAATAGTGTTGTCTTCACCGGAAGTGGAACAGAATCTAATAACCAGGCTCTTCGAGCGGCAGATTGCGAACGAATTATCGTCTCCGCAATTGAACATGAATCGGTTCTGCAGGCGCGGGCCGACGCAGTTATCTGCCCGGTAACGCCAGATGGACTTGTGGACCTTGAGGTTCTGGAATATCTACTGGCTGAAAGCAGGGCTTCCACCATTGTATCAATTATGCTTGCCAATAACGAAACCGGTATAATTCAACCGGTTCGTGAGGCAGCTAAGTTGGCCCACAATGCTGGTGCTTTATTTCATTGCGATGTCGTGCAGGCGGCGGGAAAAATACCTGTTGATATGGCGTCTCTTGGTGTTGATAGTTTGGCTCTTTCCGCCCATAAAATTGGCGGCCCTCAGGGTGTAGGTGCCTTGATTTATCGCAAGCCGTCGGCGATACAACGTTTCATCCACGGTGGAGGACAGGAAAGTGGGCTAAGGGCGGGTACCGAGAACGTGCCTGGTATCGTCGGGTATGGTGTCGCAGCAGAGAGCGCTGTAGCTGGCCTAACTTTATTTGGAGAATTAGAGACACTTCGAGATGAATTAGAACGGCGTATTTTGCAAATTGAACCAGCAGTAAAAGTATTTGGTAAAAGTTTACCACGCCTACCTAATACATCGAAATTTGCCACTCAAAAATTAACAAGTGAAATTCAGGTGATGGGGCTTGATCTTGATGGTGTCTCTATCAGTGCTGGGTCAGCCTGTTCAGCGGGTCGGATTGAGACGCCCTATGTTCTAGCTGCGATGGGTGTCCCTGACGACTTCGGATTGTGCGCAATCAGGGTAAGCCTTGGTTGGACAAGTACGGCGGACGATATTGATCGCTTTATTGCCGCTTGGCAAAAACTTCATAACCGTAAACTCGGATAAAATTGAATTTACCGATGGCGGCGATTACATTCAAGTTACCCGATGGCAAACGGTGTACCTTCAAAGCCATGGAGGGTAAGACCCTGTTGGAGGTTGCGCAGGATAATAAGTTGAACGTCGAAGGCGCTTGTGGAGGCGTGATGGCTTGCTCTACTTGTCATATGATTGTTGACCCCGAGTGGATTGTTGAATTGGCTAATTCGACCCAGGAAGAAGACGAAATGCTAGATATTACTTGGGGTATTAAAGAAAATTCCAGGCTGGGCTGTCAGATTATAGTTACAGAAAAACTTGACGG
>CAYZDH010000089.1:0-10085 GCA_964477025.1 uncultured Rhodospirillaceae bacterium
GCAGCTGCCGGCAGGATCAAAAGTCAGCCCGTGATAGCCACATTGAATATTGTCACCAATCACCTCCCCAAGTGAAAGGGGCGCCTGCCGGTGGGCGCAGCGATCCTCCAAGGCGACGACAGCATCGTTGGTGTCGCGATAAAGAACGATTTTTTGTCCAGTAACGGTCCGAGCTAAGGGGGTCTTGCTAACTTCAGATGTCAATGCCACGACATACCAGCGATTTAACAAAAATGTTTTTGTTTGGGTCACAAATCACCCCTTTTGCTAACCTAATCAAGATTAGAGATGGGTAACGGTCCGGTCAACGCTCTGGGGGAGTTGGCCTAATGGCCCTTAAAAATCTCTTTCTTCGTCGATAGAATACCCGGCTCCTCTCACCGTGCGTATTAAATCTGCGCTGCAATCATCTTAACAAAGCGCTCAAATAGATAGTGGCTATCCTGCGGGCCGGGAGAGGCTTCAGGGTGGTACTGCACTGAAAAAACTGGTTTGTCATCAAGTCTGATGCCTTCGAGAGACCCATCAAACAATGAGCTGTGAGTTTCACTAACGCCCACCGGCAGGCTATTACGTTTGACGACGAAACCGTGATTTTGGCTTGTAATCTCTATCCTACCGGTCTCTAGGTCTTTGACGGGGTGATTGGCGCCCCGATGTCCAAGCTTCATCTTTTGGGTCTCCGCACCCAAAGCAAGAGCCAAAAGCTGGTGACCAAGGCAGATGCCAAAAATTGGTTTTTCAGCCTTTAAAAGTTTGCGAATTATCGGGCCTGCATACTTGCCTGTAGCGGCGGGGTCTCCTGGACCGTTCGATAGAAAGATCCCATCTGGCTCAAGTGCGAGAATTTCTTTGGCGCTGTAATCAGCCGGAACAACAGAAACTCTGCATCCAACCGCAGCTAAGCAACGAAGAATATTATGTTTGGCTCCATAATCAATCGCAACAACATGGTATTTGTTCGCTGGCCGGTCGTTGCCGCCTTCACCGGGCGTCCATATGCTCTCGGTCCAATCGTAGGGACACTGGCATGATACCTCAGCGGCGAGGTCCATCCCTTCGAGGCCCGGCCAAGCGGCAGACTTGGTCTTGAGAACCTCGGCATCAATATTTCCATCGGGCGCGTAGCATATGGAGCCAGTTGGTGGTCCATCCGTCCGGATACGACGCGTTAGATGTCTCGTGTCTAAACCCGCGATCCCAATCAAATTGTGTGACTTGAGCCAAGAGTCCAGAACTCTTGTATTACGCCAGCTTGATGGGCTCGTGATATCGCGCCTGAGGATTAGGCCACGGGCGGCGGGAGTAGTGGATTCAATGTCTTCATCATTCGTGCCCACATTACCGATATGGGGAAAGGTAAAGGTAATAATTTGTCCAGCGTAAGAGGGGTCGCTAAGGATTTCCTGATACCCGGTCATTGAGGTGTTAAAACAAACTTCACCAATCGCGAAACCGGTGGCACCAATTCCGTGTCCCCAAAACACACTGCCATCTGCAAGAACGAGGGCGCCGGTGGCATTTTGAGGTTGAGGAGCGGTTGTAGAGGACATATCAGGTTAGGAATCAGAGGGTTTGAGAAGCCCCAATAAAGGAGATTTTTGTTAGATAATAGATATGAGGGATAGGGTCAATGAAAGAATTTACTATTTTATTCATTGTTTTCAATTGCTTATAAAAAAACAGTTTGTTGCGTCCAATGAACGAATCCTGTAGGGTGCGGCCTCCCAATCACCACATAACATTTTTGACATGCTTCGCGAAGAAATCAGCCAGGCTCTAAAGTCGGCTATGAAGGCCAAGAAAGCCCAATGTGTTTCGACCTTAAGGCTCATCCTTGCAGCGATTAAGGATCGAGATATTGCGGTCCGAAGCGGCAGTGACTCGGACGGTATATCCGATGATGAAATCATGAAGGTACTGCAAACGATGGTTAAGCAGCGCCAGGAAAGTATCAAAATGTATGAGCAGGGTAATCGCCCAGAACTTGCCCAGCAAGAGGCAGAGGAAATCACGATAATTCAGGAATTTCTGCCCGTGCAGCTCTCTAGTGACGAAATCTCGGCAATTGTAAACAAAGCCATCAAAGAAATGGGCGCGGAAAGCCTTAAGGACATGGGGCGCATGATGGCCTATCTCCGGGAGAACTATGCCGGTTCAATGGACTTTGGAAAAGCAAGCGCCGCACTAAAAAAGAGTCTCGGTGGCGCTTGACGACAGCTTCTGTGAGGCGTGGAATGTGTTCCACACTTTATGGGATCCGAGGACTTAGGCCGGATGGCTTTTCCACCACAATTTCTTGATGAGCTTCGCAGCCGGGTGGGCCTAGCGGACCTTATTGGTCGGCGGGTCAAATTGACCCGCAAAGGCCGTGAACACACTGGGCTGTGTCCATTTCATAATGAACGAACGCCAAGCTTTTCTGTGAGTGAGGAAAAAGGTTTCTTTCACTGTTTTGGCTGCGGAGCGCACGGCGACATAATTGGCTTCGTGATGCGGACCGAAAATTTATCTTTTCCAGAAGCTGTATCCCGGTTGGCAGATGAGGCAGGGGTGGTGGTGCCTGAAATGTCGTCAGAGGAACGTCAAACAGCACAGCGTCAAGCCAGCCTATTAGAAGTAATGGAAAAAGCATGCGTTTATTTTGAGAAAAATCTCACTAAGCCTCAAGGCAAGGAGGCTCTAAGCTATCTAAAGACTCGTGGGCTAGATGACACAACGATCGCCAATTTTCGGCTAGGATTCGCGCCGGATAACCGTACCGGACTAAAAACTAGTCTGTTGGGTACAACTATTACCGAGGCCCAATTGATTGAGAGCGGTCTGCTAATTAAGCCCGACGACCCAGAGCGACGTGATCAGACATCATATGATAGGTTTCGAGGTCGGGTGACCTTTCCAATAACTGATCGTAGAGGCAGGGTGATAGCCTTTGGCGCGCGGACGTTGGGTGACAATCAACCTAAATATTTAAACTCGCCGGATACACCCTTGTTTCATAAAGGTCAGGTGCTTTATGGGCTGGCTAATGCATGGGCTGCATCACGCGATGAAAATAGGGTCGTAGTTACCGAAGGCTACATGGATGTAATTGCACTAGCCCGAGCCGGGGTAAAGGCTGCTGTGGCTCCTCTTGGCACTGCGTTAACGGAAGCCCAGATCTCGCTCCTTTGGCGTATGACGTCAGAACCAGTATTGTGTTTTGATGGCGACAACGCCGGTATACGGGCAACTAACCGCGCTGCCGAACGCGCGTTACCGCTGCTTAAGCCAGGCTACTCACTGCGCTTTGTTACCCTGCCCGGGGGCGAAGACCCCGATACACTGATCGAGTCAAAGGGAATAGAAGTGATGGAGGAACTGCTCAAAGGGGCCCGACCACTCGATGCAGTAATTTGGGATTTAGAAAAGGCGGGGCAAACTCACGACACCCCAGAGCGGTTAGCCGGATTGGAGTATCGGTTGGAACAGCGTGCCCGCTCAATTGCTGATCATAAGGTCCAGTTTCAATATCTTGATGCTTTCCGAAGCAGATTAAGGGATCTTAAATATAATAGACGTCGTCAAAAATTTGGCGGCCAGGCCTCCGGTAAGGATAAACCCAATCTATTTGGGGGTGCTAAACAAGCTAGTTTTAGAACTCACCAATACGATCCAACGCCGAATTTACCTTCGCCACCGCTAGCCGCTCCTGAGGTGCTTAACCAGCGTCGCGAGCAGGCGCTTCTCGCCGCTTTGCTAAATCACTGGACGCTCATGGATGAGTTTGCTGAAACCCTTGGCACACTTGATTTTTTGGATCCTAACCTTGACAAACTGCGACAAGAAACTCTATTGCTCTATGGCTCAGATCCGGACCTTGATCCTGATGGAGTGAATAACTACTTAAAGAGTAGAGGATACTCAGAGCTTATTGAGTCTATCTTGGATCCCGCTGTATATATTCACGCTGGGTTTGCTCGGGCAGAGGCGGCACACACTTCTGTTCGCGTTGGAATAGGCGAGATGGTAGATGGTTTGCGGGAAGACGGCCACATGGCTGACATGGCGGAAGCAGAAAAGGCTTATGCCGAGAATCCGACGGAAGAGAACTGGGCACGGTTGCAAGAGCGTATGGTGACGGTGCACCAACAGGATCAAGTTAATAAGGAGAAGGACTACTCAGAATTTGTTGCTGGAGATAGTCTACAAAATACTCATAATAACCCGGCAGGTGAAATCGAAGCTATTAACGATATAAAGCGCACGAATGATAAAGCATCGGGGTCGACTATTAATGATCTTGGAAAGGATTTAGAAATTAAATTCTAAAAAGCTATTGACCGTCATTAACTATGAGTCTTTTTTATTCAGATAAGGTCGTCTGTGATGAGTGTAAACAGAAAACCCAAAGTTTATAAGTGGTTTACAAAAAGATAAGAATTCGAGATTTTTAAACATGTCGGCCCACCGTTTAAAACATTTAAAGACGGTGTTATTTTTAAGTAGCTTTGGCCAGGCCCAAAATTTTTGGAGAGCGTAATCCTTATGGCGACTAAAACTAAAGCAAAGCCAGCAGAACCTGCAGAAGCTTCCGCCGAGGCGCCTGACGCCCCGTTGATTGACGCGACCGGTGCCGCCGTCAAGAAGCTTGTCCAAAAAGGTAAGGAAAAAGGTTTTGTCACCTATGACGATCTGAATTCCGCCCTACCTCCTGAAGAGGTTTCTTCGGAACAAATTGAAGATACGATGTCGCGGCTCAATGAGCTAGGAATAAATGTAGTCGAGGATGAGGACTCAGAAGACGGAGAAGCTGTCGCTCAAAATGATAACGAGGCGACCCCTGCGACCAAGAAAACTGGCGATGAGGACCTCGGACGCACCGACGATCCAGTGCGGATGTATCTCCGTGAGATGGGTTCGGTGGAGCTACTATCGCGCGAAGGTGAAATTGCGATCGCTAAGCGTATTGAGGCTGGCCGAGATAAGATGATCCTTGGACTGTGTTCTAGTCCGCTGACCCAGCGTGCCATTACTCGCTGGAACGATGCGCTTAAGGATGAATTGGTATTGCTTCGGGATATTATCGATTTAGATGCGACCTATAACGCGTCAAATGAAAAAGTCGATATGTCAGCAATCAAGTTGGCAGAGGCCAACGGCGAGGCGATCGAAGAAGAGGACGAAGATGAGGCGGCGGAAGATAAGGATGAGGATGATGTCACAGAGCATGATGAAGATGACGATGAGGCATCTGAAGAAAACAACCTGTCATTGAGTATGATGGAGGAAGCGCTCAAACCAAAATTGTTTGAGACCTTCTCAAAAATTTCCTCGGCCTACAAGAAGGCGGAAAAGCTACGAATTAAAAGACTTGCGGGTATCCGCGGTGGAGAAGAGTTTAAGCGTCCCTCCGAACGCCGACTGGAAAAGCTTGATGAAGAGCTGGTTGAGATGCTCCAAACCGTTAAATTCAATAATACTTCCATCGAGGTGTTAGTCGAAGAACTCTATAATCATAATCGGCGCATGGTGAAGGGTGAGGGTCAGTTATTGCGTCTCGCGCTCAGGTCTAAGGTAAAGCGCGCCACATTTCTCGAATCTTATTTTGGACGCGAGCTCGATCCGCGTTGGGCGGCGGCGATGGGCCGTAAGAAGGAATCCGGATGGAAGACCTTTACAACTAAACATAAAGGGGAAATCAAGACGATACGGAGTGAAGTCGCTAGCGTTATTGACCATATTGGGCTTCCCCCAGGTGATCTCCGGGCCCTTGTCTTGCAGGTCCAACGCGGTGAACGTGATGCTGCTCGTGCCAAGAAGGAAATGGTAGAGGCTAATCTTCGGCTCGTCATTTCAATCGCAAAAAAATATACCAACCGTGGCCTACAATTCCTTGATTTGATTCAAGAAGGCAACATCGGATTAATGAAAGCGGTTGATAAGTTCGAGTATCGCCGGGGCTATAAATTCTCAACCTACGCGACATGGTGGATTCGTCAGGCTATCACCCGTTCGATCGCTGATCAGGCCCGTACGATCCGAATCCCGGTTCATATGATTGAAACAATCAATAAGCTCGTACGCACTAGCCGCCAAATTCTGCATGAGATAGGCCGAGAACCAACTCCGGAAGAACTCTCGGGGCGTCTTGGTATGCCTCTTGAGAAAGTGCGAAAAGTACTCAAAATCGCCAAGGAGCCGATCTCGCTTGAGACGCCCATTGGCGATGAGGAAGACAGTCACCTGGGCGACTTCATCGAAGACAAGAACGCCATACAGCCTCTCGATGCGGCAATTCAAGGCAACTTGCGTGAGACTACCACTCGCGTACTGGCTAGCCTAACACCCCGTGAGGAACGCGTGCTTCGTATGCGTTTTGGTATTGGGATGAACACCGACCATACTTTAGAGGAGGTCGGCCAGCAATTTTCGGTAACGCGCGAACGTATTAGGCAGATAGAGGCCAAGGCGCTGCGTAAACTCAAACACCCCTCTCGCTCGCGCCTGCTTCGAAGTTTTCTCGATACCTAATAGGTTGTCGCAAACAAATACACTTTATTGCTTCACATTTCGTTAATATGGCCAGGGGTTGTCGAAGCTGTCGAGAAAGGCAACTTTTTCAAGCGGTGTTCGGCTGGTTGGACCAAATCTCCCCACCGGATAACCAATCGGTAATATGGCGAACGAGCTAATATTCTCGGGCAAGCCAAGCAGCTTTTCGACTTCTTCGCGGAACGTTATGTGGCGGGCGGTAAGTGTTGCACCGAGCCCTAGAGCACGGGCCGCAAGCAACATATTCTGAACGGCCGGATATATTGATGCCCCGCTTGAGGCGCTGGGCGAGTTAGCTTCCTCCGCACAAGCAATTATCCAGACTGGTGCTTTATGAAAGTTGTCTGTCAGATACTCAATAGCTGCTTCATTTCGGTGATGCTGGTCGAGTGCTGGGCCCGGCTCTTTGGGTGCTTGTGCATCATGACGCGGTTTTTGCACCTCGTCATAAGCACGTTTGTAATAGACTTGAACCGCTTTTTTGATTTCTGGATCTTTGATTACAAGAAAGCGCCATTTTTGGCTGTTGCCGCCATTTGGAGCACAGGTAGCCGCCTCAAGAATTTGGGTAATTAAAGCATTCGGCACTGGGTCGGGTTTGAGGCGCCGCATGGCACGCATGGTACGTTGAATATCAAAAAGATCGGTGCTTCGAGGGTCAATTTTTTGGTCAGTCATCATATTTCCCAATCTATTATCTGTAACCTACTGGGAATAGTGTTGTCCGGTCTATAGTGATCCGGTTTGGGTCTAAGCTTGGCGTATGAGATTGTCGCCATAAATATAAAAATTTTACCCATGTGCGGAGTGGCTCCTTGACCCGCTGCGGGGAGTGAGCGAAAACTAGGCCGTTCAGGTGGGGCCCGTAGCTCAACTGGTTAGAGCAGGCCGCTCATAACGGTCTGGTTGCAGGTTCGAGTCCTGCCGGGCCCACCATTAATACCATTTCAGCACTACCTTAATAGAATTGGTTTCACCCTCGCATTACCTCTTCTCTAAAAGCATTAAATTCTCCACTATGTTGCTTTAGGGAGTGGGTGATCGTGAATGGATGAAAATATTAACAATGTTATGGGAAACGAAGCCAGTCGAAATGCCTATGTCGGTAGCCCTATCAAACGACTTGAAGATTCTCGTCTACTGTTAGGAAGGGCCAACTTTGTCGATGATATTGTGCGGGAGAATTTACTGCACGCAGTTATGTTAAGAAGCCCTATTGCTCACGGTTTTATAAAGTCGATGGATATAACAGAAGCGAGGAAAATGCCTGGGATCCATTCCGTGATAACGGCCTCAGATTTAGGTGATAACATTCCTCTTGTGCCTTTAAGGCTGATGCCAATGGAAGAGTTGGAGCCTCTTGGTCAACCGGTTATAGCTGAGAAAAAAGTTCGATATGTCGGCGAGGTTGTAGCCGTAGTTCTCGCTGACAGTCCAGCGCGCGCAGAGGATGCTCTGTCAGCGATAAAAGTTGACATTGAGCCGCTGGAAGCAGTCTCAAACTGTAGTGATGCTATCTCAGGTAGATCGCTATTATTTGAAAATTGGATCAATAATAAAGCGATCACCTACAGAGCGACTAAGGGTGATGCCTCGCTGGCCTTCGAGGCAGCTGATTATGTTCGAAGGGAACATTTTTCTACACAACGCCAGCTGGCCCTTCCAATGGAGCCTCGGGGAATTCTAGCTGAGTGGGATGAAAGTAATGAACATCTGACGGTAGAAGGCGCCGCAAAGGTACCCTTCGCCAACCGTAAAATACTTGCGAAAATGTTGGCGTTATCTGAAACCTCGATCGATATGATTGAGAGTGATGTCGGCGGTGGCTTTGGAGCCCGCGGTGAATTTTTTGCTGAAGACTTTTTAATTCCTTTTGCGGCTAGATTGACCGGGAACCCAGTAAAATGGATTGAAGACCGTCGTGATAATCTCCTGACCACAGGACATGCTCGCGAGATGAGTTGCGATGTCGAGATTTCCTGTAGCGTGGATGGAACGATCCTTGGTCTGAGGGGTGAGGTGTCGGTAGATGCCGGAGCGTATTATCGGACCAATGGTACCATTAGTCCGCGGAATGTTGCTCAATTTATGTCCGGCCCATATAAAATTCCAAATATTGATATCCAGTCACATGCAATGCTGACTAATAAGGCACCCATCGGAACGTATCGAGGGCCAGGCCGTTTTGAAGCTGACTATTTCCGTGAGAGACTTTTTGATATCGTTGCTGGTGACCTTGGTATCGACCAAGTGGAGTTTCGTCGCCGAAATTTGGTAGTCGAAACCGAGATGCCATATCCGATTGCTACTATTAAACCGGTGGAACGAGAGGAAGAATTTGATAGTGGTGACTATCTTATGACCCTTGATCATTGTCTAGAAAAGTTCAACTGGTCGGAAAAAGAAAAATTGCAGGGTCAGTTGGTAGATGGCGTTTATCATGGGCTTGCTGTTGGATGTTTTATTGAGGGCGGTGCGGCCGGCCCTAGCGAAAATGCAAAAGTCGCGCTGCAAGCAGATAGTTCTATTCATGTTTTTGTCGGTTCAACCGCCGTGGGGCAGGGTGTGTTGACAGCTTTGACGCAAATTGCTGCAGACGCAATGGAAATACCTATCGAGCAAGTGAAATTATTTCATGGTTCAACAATCTATGTGAAGGAAGGTTTTGGATCCTATCATTCCCGCTCCACGGTTATGGGTGGGTCCGCTATTATCAAAGCGGTCCAAAGGTTGCGGGAGTGTATCCGTCAAGCGGCAGCGATTAGGTTTGGTTGTTTGGTTGAGGGTATTGAAATATCCGATGGTGCTGTAAGAGCGGACGATGGCTGCTCTATCAACTTGGGGGAATTGGCTAATGATGTCCCGGAGATAGAAGAAACCTTCCACAATCACAAACATACCTACGCCTATGGTTCAGCGGCGGCCCATGTGACTGTGGACCCCAGTACGGGAAATGTAGAGTTGCTTGATATGTTAATGGTTGAGGATGTAGGCCGAATAGTGAACCCGCTAACCCTACACGGGCAAGCTATTGGCGCGATGGTTCAGGGGCTCGGTGGGGCTTTTCTCGAGCACATGATATATGACGAAAATGCGCAGGTTGTCACGGGAACGCTGGCTGATTATTTATTGCCACAATCTTCTAATTTTCCGAACATTCGAGCAATTATGCTTGGAGAGAAAAAGTCGCCTATAAATCCCCTTGGGGTGAAGGGTGGCGGTGAAGGGGGTATACTGCCTTGTGGTGGGTTGATGGCTAACGCAGTCGCATCGGCTCTTTCCTCATATAGTATTCAACCAAATCAACTGCCATTGTCGCCAACGTATATCTGGGATCTGATTAATACGAGATCTAAAATAAGATCAGCTGATTTAGAAGCAAAGGATTAGGAGGTAGCGATGTCCGAACGCGAAACAGTCCATTTGGCGGCCGATCTTTCTTTCCTCCACACAGATTTTTTGTGGAGGATGCCGGGTTCATGGGTCGATTATCCTTATTATAGCACCTCAGATTTTTATGAAAATATCGCAAAAATTGCTGAGCGCGGAAG
>CAYZDH010000090.1:0-10040 GCA_964477025.1 uncultured Rhodospirillaceae bacterium
TTAAGGAAAAATCCGTTAACGTAGGCGGAAGACTTTAAGTAGGAAATTATTAATGAACGTAACGATCGACACAGAACCTCTTTCTGAAGTAATCGGATCAAGGGTAAATGGCATAGATCTGAGGGAAACTCTGAATTATGAGACCAAAGCGGCATTGCAACGGCTATTAGCAGAAAAAAGTGTTTTATGTTTTCCTAAACAAGAAATTTCGGCGGAAGATCAATCTCGCTTTGCTAATATTTTTGGGAGGGCTGATAGCGGACCAAGAGATAGGTCAACTGGAAACCTCAAAAATTCGGCAAAAAGAGGCGTAATGTTTGTTACAAACATACGTGAGAACGGCGTCCCAATAGGTTCCTTACCAGATGGGGAGATGCAGTTTCATTCAGATGGCGCCCACCGTGACTACCCGTATCGGGCGACAACCCTTTATGGAATTAAGATACCCTCACATGGTGGCAATACACTTTTTGCAAATCTCCAAGTTGCATACGATATGCTTTCCCCAGAAATAAAAGACCAGATTAAAAATTTAACGACACAAACTGTATACGATTATTCCGCTCAAGATCGCAGCACTATAGGTTCCGACCCAGAGTTACCTCGCGCACAACACAAGTTAATTAAAGTCCATCCAGTTACTGGACGAAAATCGTTATATTTAAGCCGATTAATGACCGAGATGATACTCGATATGGATCAAGACGAGAGTGAAATGTTACTGGCCAAACTATTCGATCACGCGGAAAAGCCAGAATTTGTTTATAGCCATAAATGGAGGCCCGGAGACTTAGTAATATGGGACAACCGTTCAACAAATCACGCGCGCACAGATTTTCCGAGTGAGGAACAGAGGCTATTAAGACGCTATACTGTCAGCGACCCAGCCGCACCATTAGGAAATTAAGCAGGTACGGAAACCGATATGGCCATAACTATCAGTATTGAACCTTTATCGCCTGTGTTGGGCGCCTCTATCCAAGGAGTTGACCTGAGAAAGCCAGTCGACTCAGCTAGTCAGGAGCTACTTTACAAGACCTTTATAAATCATTCGGTATTATGTTTTCCTGGCCAGGAATTAACCGCAAAAGACCAACTACGTTTTGCTAATTTATTTGGCCGCGGAGATGGAGGAGACCGTGTAAAAAGGCGCGACAAGAAGCAACGTCGCACCGGCGAACGCGGTATGATGTTTGTGAGTAATATCCGCGAGAATGGCGAGCTTATCGGCGTTTTACCCGATGGTGAGATGATGTTTCATTCAGATGGGGCCCACCGTGAGAGCCCCTATAGAGCGACAACCCTTTATGCCATAAAGATCCCATCACACGGCGGCAATACGCTGTTTTCTAACCTTTATGCTGCTTATGACGCACTGCCGCAAAGTACCAAAGACAAAATAGAGGATTTGGTGACCCGCATCGTTTATGATTATGAGGCAGTCGATAGGGCGGACACCATCGCAGCCGACCCTGTCTTGCCACGCGCCCATCATAAGCTAGTAAAAACCCACCCTGACAGCGGTCGTAAAACGTTATATCTCAGCCGCCTAATGACGCAGGATATCATCGATATAGACCCTACCGAAGGCGAAGAACTCCTTTTAGAACTTTTCGATCATTCAGAAAAACCCGAGTTTGTATACAGCCACGAATGGAGGGTAGATGATTTAATTATTTGGGATAATCGATGCACCAACCACGCCCGCACTGACTTTCCACCCGATGAACAACGCATGCTGCGGCGTTATACTGTCAGTGAACCCGAAGCTCCAACACAATTCTAAAACATTTTAAAAAAACTGGCTTAGGTTATAGGAAAAACTTCGCTGCAACTGATATTCCGCGAAGTTATTTTGAGGTTTAGTCGCAATCAGTCGCGGAAATTTACATATTGTAATGGACGCTCCATCTTCGCGCTTTTAATCAACGTCATTGTCTCCTGCAAATGATCCCTCTTCTTCCCCGTGACCCTTAGTTCATCACCCTGTATAGAAACTTGAACTTTTATTTTTGCACCCTTAATAATTTTGATGATTTTTTGTGCCAGCTCACGTTCGATACCTTGTTTTACAACAACATTTTGACGTATTGAGTTACTAAAAGCTTTTTCAGGAGCATTAAAATCTAGGGCACCTATGTCAACTTTTCGCTTCGCCATATGACCACGCAAAAGTTCCTGTACCTGTTTCAGCTTCAATTCATCATCTGCCAAAATTTGTAGAACTTGATCGGTACGCTCGATAGAGCTAGAGCTCCCCTTAAAATCGTAACGGGTATTAATTTCACGCATTGCGCTTTGGACTGCGTTATCAACCTCGGGCATTTCAATTCTAGAAACAATATCAAAAGAGGGCATAATTTACTCTTTCAGGGTTTGGTCATAGTTAAAATTTTAGAATACAAAGTCTATGATTTCTGCTTAATCGATACTATCTCAAGACGCGATATTATAGTATTTTAATATTTTACTGCTTATACCCAATAAGGCGGTTACAGCCGGCTAGATCCCGCTAAGAAAATTTTTAAGTTCCTTATTAAACTCCGCGGGGTTCTCTAAGTTCGAGATATGACCTGCTGTTGGAACAATTACATGTTTGGCCCCAGGGATCTCCGCTGCCGCTGCCGCTAATGCAGCTGGCGGGGCGCCCTTATCGTTTGCACCACCAATAATCAACGTGGGTATCGAAATTTCTCCGAGCCGCGATCCAAAGGCTAACGTTTTGAGTGCCTGGCAACATCCTGCATGCCCTGTTTTGTCCGTAGAACGTATCATCGTCCTAACCTTATAGAGTACTGGGATGTTGACAGAAACAGATTACGGAGTGAACCAACGAGAGATTGTTGATTCTACAAGCCCCTCCATACCTTTTTCAGCCGCCACATCGATACGATGCTGGAAATAATCTTGATAATCCGGCGGCGCATCCGGACGAGAATCGCAAGCAATCAAGCTCAACAACCGATCACTATGATCCTGAGCGAGTCCATACCCCATCATACCACCGATGGAGAGCCCACACCAATGGGTCTTATCCACACCAACTTGATCCATCAGACCCAACGCATCAGCGATTATCATTGGAAAAGTGTAAGGTCCTTCAGGAGCGGAAGATTGCCCAAGACCGCGGTGGTCATAGCGCAGAATTTGGAAATCATTCTTCAATAACTCCGCTTGATCATCCCAAAGTGTTAGATTGTTGCACAACGCATGCGCAAAAGTGATCCAAGGCTTTCCCTCGGTACCGGAAATTTCATAGTTAATTGTGATGCCATTAACGTCTTTTTTCACTTTTTCCTCCGTAAAACTATTCACTTGAAATACTGGAGCAAATCCGCTCTGTCCACCCACCGTCTTGCCTTTTTAGCGTTGGTCCCTTAGACAAACAAATTAAATTAACCTAACTTGGATTTGACAATGAGCACGGCACGTAAAGACGCCGCCCCTGGCGCCCCATCGGACAAAGTACACGATCTTCGCGGTACCCTAGAGTTTCTTGAAGCAGAAGGAGATCTTGTCATTACTGACAAGGAAGTCGATCCTGATCTTGAGATCATCTCTCTCCAAAAAAGGTTCGATGGCGGTTGTCCAATTCTATTTAATAACGTTAAAGGCAAGCCCAATAATCGGGTTGTCACCAACCTTCTTAGCGATCAGAACATAATCAATAAACTTTTTGGCTGGCCGGATAATGTTACCCGGACCAAGATGACGGCCGACGCGCTGCGTAATCCAATTCCACCGGTTATTATTGACCAAAAAGATGCACCCGTTCAGGAAGTAGTAATCAAAGACCCGGTTGACGTTAATGATTATATTGTGCCGGTGCGTCATACTGAATTTGAGCCCGAACTCACTGTTGGCTCAGGAATTCGTTGTGTTACCGGCGAGCATTTTAAAGGTGGAACCGACCTCGGCTATAACCGGATGAATTTCCGCTGGGGTAATATTGGTACGTTCCAAATTTCTCCCGGCTCGCATATGTGGCAGGTCGTTAGCCGCTATTACAAATCTGACGAACCCGTCCCTATAACTGTCTGTTTCGGCGTCCCGCCGTCATGCACAATGATGGCTGGTGCCGGGTTTGACTATGTGATCTTACCAGAAGGGTGTGACGAGATTGGTGTCGCGGGTGCTATGCAAGGGGCTCCGGTTAGGATGGTAAAAGCCCGCACGGTCGATGCTCTCGCGTTAGCCGATGCTGAGGTAGTCCTTGAAGGTTATGTTTACCCTCGTGATCGTCGTTTCGAGACTGCAGAGGCCGAAGAATCAGGTATGCAAGGACGCCATCATTTTCATCCAGAATGGTCTGGATATATGGGTAAAGCCTACAAGGCGCCAACTTTTCATTGTACTGCGGTCACCACGCGGGCTCCGGAAACTAAACCAATTATTTTCGCGCTCGGTGTTCACACAATGGATGAACATAATATTGATACAACTATCCGAGAGGCCGCAATTTATGAGCTTTGCCAACGGATGCAACCTGGTATTGTGACCGATGTAAACATCCCATATTGCATGACAGATTGGGGCGGAGCGATCATCCAGGTTAAAAAACGAAGCAAGATTGATGAAGGGTGGCAACGCAACTTCCTTTCAGCGATGCTATCAACCTCGCAGGGTGCGCGGATTGCCATAGCCTGTTCTGAAGATACTGACATCTATGATATGGATGACGTCATGTGGTGTATAACTACCCGCGTAAACCCACATACAGATATCCTGAACCCACTGCCTGGTGGCCGCGGTCAGACTTTTATGCCGGCCGAACGAATGACGGCGGGTGACAAGGAATGGACGGCTTCCAATACTCGGTTTGAAGGTGGTATGGGCATAGATGCATCCGTGCCCTACGGTTACGAGGAGGACTTCCTAAGACCTCAATACCCGGTAGACAAATTTGATCCCAAGGACTGGTTCTCAGACACAGATATCAATAACATGACTAAACGCATGCACGGCTGGATGCATTCACTAGCCAAATACGGCCGATAAAAACGATTGGCCCTGTTTGGGGAGCGAAATTCGCGTTAGTCTGCTAGTCAGCATGTCTTAAAATGGGAACGCCCGTATGGTTTGTGGCTTCATCGAGCAATACGATCTGTGGGATGACGAACAAAAAGCCCGAGCCACCGATCTAGGACAACAACTCAAGGCAGAAAATATCCGCCTTATACGTTTAGCCTGGTCTGATAGCCATGGTAGTTCGCGTGCGAAAGAGGTCTCAGTACCCGTTTTTCTTAAGTCATTGACGGAGGGTTACAACATTAATGTTGCAACCTTTACCCTAGACGCGACAGGGGGCCGTGTATTTCAGTCCTTTATCCATGGCGGCGGCATGGGGCTAGAGGAGATGACCGGTTCACCCAACTTAACCATTGTTCCGGACCCTTTAACTTTTCGGACACTACCTTGGGCGCCAGGACTAGGGTGGATCTTGTGCAATGAATATTTTGATGATGGCACACCATTTCATTTTTCTAGCCGCCATTTGCTCAACGGACAAATCAGCCGATTTCGCGATAGAAATATTAATCTCATCGTAGGCCTCGAAGTGGAATGGTACCTTCGTCGTATCGAGCAGGAGCATCTCACATCGGGAAATTCTGGCGTTCCCGGCCTTCGTGGTCGCCCCGTTGCGACATCCTCTGTCGAACCCGGATACTCTTACCACCTCGAGTCCAATTTCGACATGATGCAACCAATCCTGAGCGAGTTAGCTGAGACTTACCAAAAACTGGAACTTCCTCTTAGGTCGATTGAAAATGAATACGGGCCCGGCCAAGTCGAATGTACATTCGACGCGCAACCCGCTGCGCGGGCGGCAGATGATTTTCTTCTTTTTCGAACCGCAACACGTCAGGTTTGCCGACGACACGGCTACCTCGCAAGTTTTATGTGCAAACCCGCAATTGAGGGTTACTGCACTAATGGCTGGCACTTACATCAGTCACTAACCGACACAAAAAAGGGAACCAACCTTTGCATGACTAAAGAAAAAGGGCAGACTTTATCTTCTCTTGCAAAGAGTTACATGGCCGGCTTGTTAGAAAATGCAAACGCCTCATCGGTGTTTGCTACGCCGACTATTAATGGCTATCGGCGGTTCGCACCCAACTCACTTGCACCTGACCGCGCAACCTGGGGACGGGATCATCGTGGTACGATGCTGCGTCTTCTTGGTGGATCGGAGGATCCAGCAACACGCTTTGAAAATCGGCTCGGCGAACCAGCGGCCAACCCCTATTTGTTTATTGCATCACAGATTGCAGGGGGGCTTGATGGTATAGAACGCCAAGCCCAACCATGGGACGCTGACGATGCACCTTATGAAGCCGAGCGCCCTATGCTTCCGACTTCCTTAAATGACGCGCTTGATGCCCTGAGTAACAGTACAGTTTTCCGTGAGTCTTTTGGAGATCTCTACGTTGATTATTATCTAAGCCTAAAGCATGCCGAATTGAATCGCTTTAAAGCATATGTTGAGGATAATGGTGATCAAGATGCCGAGAACGGCATCTCTCATTGGGAACAAAACGAATATTTTGATTTCTTTTAGCCGTAGAGTAATTACGGTTAGTTTAGGGGTTTTGCCATGACACCAGATGACAGCTTTAACAGTGGTGTAAAAAGACCGGGATCTGCGCGGTTTAATTTTAATGAACTTATCTTCGAAGACCGTGTGCATCAAACGATCTATACTGAGGAAGAAATATTTCGAGAAGAAATGTCTAAGGTTTTTGGGGGCGTGTGGGTCTATCTCGCCCACGAAAGCCAAATTCCGGAGAATGATAATTTTGTTACCTCAAAGCTAGGATTGCGGCCGATTATCGTAGTACGGGATTCAACAGGCCGCATTCGAGCCCTTTACAACCGCTGCACACATCGTGGCGCAACTGTCTGCCGAAGCCAGCAAGGGAATGCAAAGTCATTCGCCTGCCCCTATCACGGCTGGAGTTATTTTAACTCAGGGAAAATTAGTGGGGTGCCATGGCCTGATGGTTATGCGGATGATTTTTCTGATCCAAAATATAATTTAGCGCAGGTGCCGAGGGTTCAGTCATACCGAGGCTTTATTTTTGGAACCTTAAACCCAGAAATGCCATCCCTGGAAAGTTATCTCGGTGGGATCAAAAAACCCCTAGATGAATGGCTAGATCGTCATCCAGGCGGGACACTCTCATTTTGTGATGCGAACCGATTAAAATTTAATGGCAACTGGAAACTTCTCTATGACAACTCTGCGGATGGGTATCATGTAATTTTTTCACACCGCTCACTTCTTGCCATGGAAAATCGTTTGGTGGAACGTGATGAGGATGACAAGGGAATGTCATACTACAAATCCAGCCCTGACAACGCCCCTTTCTATGTAAAAGTCTTTGAGAATGGCCATCACTACAAAGACAAGCGTCCAGCGGTCGATACCAGCCCCGGAGGGCTTTGGTCTATCGAAGGGCCCCATCCAGGGATGGAGCATTACGAAACTAAGATTCGAGAAAAGTTAGGGGAGAAAGCAGGGAGGGTGTTAGACCTTGCATCATCCGAACCGGTAAACATCAATATTTTTCCGAACCTACACATCCTTGGCAATCACGTTCAAGTGTCACAACCAATCTCTTTGACAGAGACCGATACGACATGGTGGGGTACAGCGGTAATTGATGAGAATGATGAACTCTACGGATGTGTGGACGCCGTCAATGCCTTAAGGATGCGCACTCAAGAGAGCTTTCCCAATTTTGGGGAGTTGGATGATCTTATGAACTTTGAACAAATTCAAGCGGGCCTTGCGGGTGCCGAGGACGAGTGGGTTTATATGCATCGAGGTCTAGGCATTCCCGGTAGGATAAAACGCGATGTGGATGGATATCTAATTGGCCCACCGACGGATGAGGTCTTTCTACGGGAAACTATGCAGGTCTATAAGAAAATAATGATGTCAGAACCCAATTTGATAATTGAGCGTGACATCGAAGCGGTGTTCAGCTGATGCATCGCGACCCCTCCCAAACCTCTTATTATGTAGGTGATGACTTCTATCAATCGTTAGTCGATAGCTATAGTAACTGGCAAACCGATGAATCAGAGATTACTGACCCTGAACTGCGCAATATCTATGGAATGCTGCTCGAAAAAGAGGCCCGGTTACTTGACCAAAATTGTTTGAATGATTGGCTATCATTATATGTACCAGAATGTATCTACTGGGTACCAGCAACACCGCATGGCGGAGACCCACGGACAGAAATCGCGGATTGTTTTGATGATCGCCGACGGATCGAGGACCGTATTTATAGACTCCAAAATGAATTTGCTTGGTCGCAGCAACCAATTTCACGTACATCCCGCATAATCTCAAATGTCAGTGCCTTTAGAACTGGTTCGTCAGATACGGTGATGTTGCGATCAACCTTCCTAACAACAGAGTTCCAAGCGGGCGATAAACGCACCTATTCCGGCTGGTACGGGCACAAAATCATTCTTAAGAATGACCGCTGGCAAATTTCAGTCAAGCAAGTGAATCTCATTGATTGCGACCAAAATTTACGTAATTTGAGTATTATTCTATAGCGGAAGCCTGACCTTTTCTTCCCAGAATCCGTGTGAAGACGAAGAGCAACCTGACCTTTCCGCTTAAATCATCACTGTGAATTTAAATTTCTTATTAACTAGTTCAAAAGCCAGTGACTAAAAGGTGACTTCGACTGATAAAACAACGAAACCTATTGCTTCTTCTTCGCGCGCTCTTCCTTAATGAGTTGGGTCAGTATTTCTTCACCAACTGCTCCGGGAATCACCCTTTCCCCAATTACAAAAACTGGCGTACCCTTTATCCCAAGCGCATTCGCGAGCTCATAATTATTCTGTAACGCCGTTTCAATCTTTGGGTCAGCCATATCTTTTCGTAACTGTGAATAATCCATTTTGAGCTTATGTGCCAATGCAGCGACACTATCTTCATCTGCTTTTCCGGCCATGAGGCCTTCATAAAATTCTATATATTTTCCTTGCTTTTGCGCCGCCAAAGCCGCCCTTGATGCCTTAATCGATTGCGGTCCTAGGATGGCAAACTCCTTAAAAATTACCCTGAGATTGGGATCGTTTTTCATTACTGCTCTAAGGTTATGCGCGGCGCGCTTGCAGTACCCGCAATTATAGTCAAAAAACTGGACTAATGTTACGTCGCCTTGAGGGTTTCCTCCAACTGGCGAACTCTTATCATAAAACAATTCATCTTTATTGTTTTTTAAAGCGACAGCGGCCTCTGTTTTTTTTGCTGCTTCTTCCTGTGCCCGCAACCTATCAATTGCCTGACGAATGATAATAGGCTCTTTGAGAAGATAGTCCCGAATTACACCTTCAAAGACTTTACGTTGGTCAGCTGTGACAGAAGTAGCCGCGACTTTGTTCGACGATAATACTGCCGCTCCGACTAATACAATCGAAATAATGGTCAAAGATTTTTGAAAATGTAGCAAATAAAAATACCCCCTATGATATGTGTTCGCACACTATCCACGCAGTTATCCAAATCGCAAGAAATCATATTCACTGTTAAAATCATGTAGCGCCTGAAGCATAAAAAGGATGAAACATCTAAAATAACCTTTTGGGCCATTACACCCGCAACTGGTGAAACGGCTCCATCGCTTCTTTGGCAAAGATATCTTCCGGTTTTAGATGGTTCGCAGTAACGCCTTGTTGGTGGCAAAAACGCAAAAATGCTTCGATAGTTGTGCGATTGCGATCAACGCCGTAGGGCCAGTAATCACCGTCAGGAAAAAACTCTGCTGAGGTCTGCTCAATATGTTGTTGGATCCAGGGCAAACCGATTTGCGAGACATTCATATCCCGCATGCGGCGTACAGAGTTATTCTTAGCCTCCTCAAATGCATTGAAAACATTGCGAGCGATCCATGGGTTTGCTTCATAGGATGAACGCTTAATTGCAACAGTATGCATTATTGGAAAAATTCCGGTCTTGCGAAAATAGTCTCTCTCCACATCTTCGATCTTGGGATAAAGGCGTGTAA
>CAYZDH010000091.1:0-10021 GCA_964477025.1 uncultured Rhodospirillaceae bacterium
CGGACACCCCAGGTCACGGAGGTAATGTGATATCCCCCCCAAAAACTGTCAAGTCTGTGCGACACTCTATCGCTCCAAATGCTTCGTTATTATTTTGGCCATAAAGAACCTTTTTAATATTGGAGTTACGCAATGCTAGGGGTGCCGCTTTAAGAGGGAATATGATTTTCGTGATTCTCAAGATACCAGTCAGCAATTTCTTCACGAGTGGCCCACCAAACATCATCAAAACTTTTAGCGTACGCAAGGAAGTCACGAATAGCGCGAATGCGGAATGGATGACCGGAAACATGAGGATGGAGCCCGACACTCATCAACTTACATGTCGTCGCGCTTTCTAAATAGAGCTGATCAAACTGTTCCTTAAGCATTTCGAGGGTCTGCGTTGTCGTAAAATTACGGCGCAGGAAAAACCCAAAATCATTTACCTCAATCGAATAAGGAATGGCGACGATAGGGCCGTGAACAGTTTGCATTAAATAGGGCTGCTCATCATTCATATAATCACAAATAAATTTCATGCCTTTTTTGGCAACAATATCCGGCGTATTCGGCGTGCTACGCAAAGATGATGACAGCCAACCAGGGGATTTTCGACCGACCACATCTTCATAAACCTCGAGTGCACTATCAATCAGCTTTTCCTCAGCGTCTGGATCGGATTGATAATTGGTCAGCAGGTCACCCTGTTCATAATTATGGCAAACCAGTTCCCACCCACGTTCTTTTGCGGCATCAACAATCTCGCGACGCTCAAGGCCAAGCTTGGCATTTAGTGTGCAACTCGACGGAACGCCAACCTCATCAAATGTATCAAAGAGGCGCCAAATACCTGCGCGTTGGCCGTATTCACGCCAACTAAAGTTTGGGACATCGAGAATATTTCCGGGCATCTGATCAGGTAAGGCCGGCGGCCCCCCCGCATAGTAAGGCTGATCGCTGTCTTTCATTTTATCCCAAAATTCAAGATTAAGCGTTACCTGCACCGCCAAACGTTTACCATTTGGCCATTTAAGTGGCCGGCGCTTCGGCGGCGGTACAAAATCATATTGCATAGAAGAACAATCCCTGTGTCTTGTTGAAGAGAGGCACTCTACCGACGGTTTACACAGGGTCAATCGATAACAAAACGAAAAACAAAAAATATTGCACCAGAGCGTTTATTCTCCTAATAGGGACCTGCCAAATATGGAGAAATGTCTATGCGCCATGTAGTAATTTTTGTGGGTCTATTAATTTTATTAACATCGACCACGAGAGCAGAGAACGTATTTCTAAAAGCTTTTTACCCACTCGATGAGCCTCGCTTTCTATGTATTGACATTCCCGGTCACAAATCCCGCGTAAACACCTCGCGTCCATTAAGCGTGCATACATGCAAAGAAGGGATCTGGCACAAAGACGAAATATTTGACTCTGTACCTTTGCAAAGGGGGCACCTCAAAATGCCCGAGTTCAACCTTTGTGTTGAGGCAACGTCGGTGCGGGACGCTAGCGAGTTGGTTCTAAAAACCTGCGATCAGTCGCCGTTACAGCTTTGGTCTTATCAGAATTACCGATTAGCGCTTAAATCTGACCCTGAGAAATGCATCACAATCGGTCCTGGGCCGTCCCGGTTAACACGAGGTGGTCGCCGCTTAGCCTCAAAACACATGGCACGCTCACTGTCTCTCGCAGATTGCAAAGAAACTTTACTCACCCGCCAACTTTGGCGTTTTGAGGCCCCACAAAACCGTTCTGGCGCCATCATGCCGTTCAAAGACTAAACACCTAAACAAAACAGAATTGCAATTGGGCACTAAAACCATAGTAAATATTTAGTCTTCCCGACCCTTACGCGGCATCCATTGGCGCATGGAGTATCATTCCCTCTTCCTGAATACCCTGAGCGTGGTCCCTAACAATATCATCGTGAAGAGGACGCGCACCATCAAAACTTAGCCATAGGCGCAACAGGTGGCGTTTTCTTTCTGGCTCTGGCCAATCTTCATAACGTGTGCGGGAATGCAAAGTCACGTAGTTATTCACGATCGAAATATCGCCCAGTTCAAAATCCACATCCATTGCAATTTCGGCTGCGATTTCGTTATAGACCTTAATCGCTTCCTTTTGTCTCTCCGTGAGGAGCGGGACACCCGGCATACCCTGTGAACGGGCTATCGTGCTACTGGCACCACGTGCTGCAAAATATCCGTCGGTCACACTAAAGATTGGCTGGCGTGTCCAGGGTGTTGTCTCACCCGGCGGCAATTCACCCCGCCGCGACCGGTAAAAACGAAATGCCAGTTCTTCAACGAGACCTGGGGTACGCTTGAGCATCTCATTATGGACCGACACTGAGCTGCACATGCGATGCTGCCCGCCTGACTTAGAAGTTTTTAGAACACACAACCCGAAGATATCGCAACTGTCAGCGTGAAAGCCAAGTGGCGATGCAGAGTTATAGCCCCGACCCGTGGCAGATGTTATCTCAGCACCGAGGTCTTTAACATGGCCAAGCAAGTGTCCCTTACCGTTCTGTGAAACAGCCCGACCAAAATGACACCCGATGCCCCAAAATGCTGCCGCTGTTTTATAAAGAGAACGACCTTCGGTCGGTAACCCGCGCAAAAATACAAAACCGCGACCCTTAATAACCTCCTCACGTAAATCCTTTAGGACCGGGCCCAAAACAGGCAATAAAAAGTCTTCCATTCCAATCTCATGCAGTTGAGGAGAGACCCTCTCAACCTTTTCAACTGCATCAAAAATATCGCCGATTTCTACTTCTGAAAGATGATAAAGATAGGATTTACTCTCTTCGAGCACTTCACGCGTCCATGCAGATGGGCCGGTAATAGGCTTCAAAAGATCCGCGGGTGGATGGATGCGGCTGGTCGGTTTCCAGGGATTTTCGCTCATTATTATTCTCCGAACCTAATCTTCTTTTGGTAAGTTTTTTGGAAAGCACAGCTACCCCTTCAAACGCCTGGGAAAGCAACAACCAATCCGATTATTAGCTCTTTCACTGCCAGAAGATTCCCTCTCTAAGCAGCCTCGTCAGCAATATTGCGAAGCACATACTGCAGAATACCCCCGTGACGGTAATACTCCACTTCGTCGAGCGTATCGATACGGCACTTGGTTGTGATTTTCTCACTCGAACCATCAGAGCGAGTGATTTTCACCGAGACATCCATGCCGGGTGTAATACCTTCCGCGACCCCTGTAATATCGAAAATTTCTGTGCCGTCGATGTCTAGTGACTGACGGCTCATGCCATCGTTAAACTCAAGCGGCAATACGCCCATTCCAATCAGATTTGAACGATGGATGCGCTCAAAACTCTCAACAATAGCGGCCTTGATACCCAAAAGGTTTGGACCTTTCGCGGCCCAATCACGCGACGATCCCATTCCATAATCCTTGCCAGCGATAACAATCAGGGGGACGCCGTCTCGTTGGTACAACATTGATGCTTCATAAACTGACATCTCCTTACCGTCCGGCAAATGGTTTGTAAAACCGCCTTCGGTACCTGGCACCATTTCATTTCGGATCCGAATATTAGCGAAGGTCCCGCGGGTCATAACCTCAAAATTACCCCGCCGAGCACCGTAAGAATTGAAGTCATCAGGCCGGATCTGGCGTTCAAGCAGAAATCCGCCGGCCGGACTAGTTTTAGGGAAACCACCAGCCGGAGAGATGTGATCTGTCGTTACCGAATCCCCCATTTTAAGCAGAACGCGTGCGCCCTCAATGTCATTAAGAGGTGCCGGCTCAGGTTCCATGCCCTCAAAGAAGGGGGGGTACTGGACATAGGTCGACCCATCGTTCCAATCATAGGTTTCCCCTTGTGGCACAGCCATTTTATTCCAATCATCCGATCCTTCACCAACATTTTCGTAGCGGTTACGGAACATATCCGGCGTGATACAACTGCGAATTGTTTCCTGAATTTCTTGATTAGTAGGCCAAATATCCCTGAGATAGACGGGGTTGCCTTCGGTGTCCTCACCTAACGCTTCCCTAGTTAAATTAATGTGCAAAGAACCAGCTAGAGCATATGCGACAACGAGTGGCGGGGATGCCAAATAGTTTGCCTTAACCTGCTGATGAACGCGGCCTTCGAAATTACGGTTCCCAGAAAGCACTGCACCCGCGACTAAATTCCCCTCATCGATTGCATCGGCAACAGGTCCAAGCAGTGGGCCGGAGTTACCTATACAAGTCGTGCAACCATAACCAACGATATTAAATCCTAGCGTGTTGAGATCATCCTGCAAATTTGCTGCTTTAAGATAGTCGGACACTACCTGACTGCCGGGCGCCAACGAGGTCTTTACCCACGGCTTTACCTTTAGACCCTTTGCAACTGCATTGCGGGCGACCAGCCCCGCAGCGATCAATACTGATGGGTTAGAAGTGTTGGTGCAGCTAGTGATAGCTGCAATAGCAACGTGACCATCCTTCATTAAGTATGTTTCTCCCTCAACAGCAGCTTCACCTTTACTAACGTCCCAGCTCGGTAGTTCTCTGGAAAAATTCTCAGGCATCTCTGATAGTGACACGCGATCCTGCGGGCGACGCGGCCCGGCAAGCGAGGGCTCAACAGTTGAAATATCGAGTTCCAATGTATCGGTGAAGATTGGATCTTGAGAGTTGGCGTCACGCCACATGCCCTGTTCTTTAGCATACGCCTCGACTAGTGCAATCTGCTCATCTTCGCGGCCGGTAAATTTCAGAAAATTGATGGTCTCCGCATCGATTGGGAAAACACCACAAGTCGCACCATATTCTGGCGCCATATTCGCAATTGTTGCACGATCGGGTAGGCTAAGACTGTCAATACCAGGCCCATAGAATTCAACAAATTTGGAGACCACGCCCTTCGACCTGAGCATCTGCGTCACGGTGAGGACAAGATCAGTAGCTGTCATTCCTTCGTTCAGCGCACCCGTCAGCTTAAAGCCTATAACCTCTGGCAAAAGCATCGAGATCGGTTGGCCAAGCATTGCTGCCTCTGCCTCTATACCGCCACAACCCCAACCAAGAACCGCCAGCCCATTGACCATAGTCGTATGGCTATCAGTGCCAACAAGTGTATCGGGGTATGCAATGGTCGCCCCATCTTCTTCTGTGGTCCAAATTGTTTTTGCAAGATATTCCAGATTTACCTGATGGCAGATCCCCATTCCCGGTGGCACGACACGAAAGTTTGAAAACGCATTCTGACCCCAACGCAAGAATTCATATCTTTCTTGGTTGCGCGAGAATTCGAGTTGCACGTTTTTTTCAAAAGCATCCGGCGTACCAAAATTATCAATCATCACAGAATGATCAATAACGAGATCAACCGGACATAGGGGATTAATTTTCTGCACATCTCCGCCAATTTTTACCATCGCTTCTCGCATAGCCGCCAAATCAACGACGGCCGGCACTCCTGTAAGGGCTTGCAACAACACCCGCGCCGGACGGAAGGCAATCTCATCATCGGCGGTTGGCTTTCCATTCCAGGACGCTGCAGCCCTTACGTCCTGGGAAGTTACCGAGCGGCCATCCTCATACCGAAGGAGGTTTTCCAATAGTACTTTCATGGAATAAGGCAGGCGTGTGATGCTACCTATACCCTTTTCTTCGGCTAATTTAAGGCTAAAATAATCGAAATTTTTGCCATTCACGGAAAGCGTGCGGCGCACGCCTAAACTATCATTACCGGTAACACCCACTGTTATCTCCTCAAATTATCAGGGTTTATGGCCTGAATTTCGAATGTCGCGCAAAAATAGCGCCTGAATCTTCTATTTCTCAAGATAAACATTACCTGCAGACTGCGCAAATCCTCCAACAGGCAAAACCTCGTTTATAAAGACGGGAGGTTCACCCGAAAGTCCTTTTTCAACTCGCCACAACGACTTCGCTTTATTAAGGTAACCTGCGAGTGTTTTAAGCAGGGACGGCAAATAACATAAGTAAGGTAGTAATGCAGTTTTTCGGTCAAAACCTCTCCTGTAAACGCGGCGAAAGGTTAGTATTTAGCGGACTGGATTTTACCGTCGAACCCGGTTCAGTGCTGGCCCTAACCGGTAATAATGGATCCGGCAAAACTAGCCTCTTACGCGTCATGGCTGGATTAACACATCCCATCGCGGGAGAACTCGCGTGGCATGATGGATCCGTCGCCGACAACCCTGAACGGCATCACAACCGAATAAACTTCGTCGGACATCTTGACGCCGTTAAGGCACCTTTGTCGGTGTATGAAAATCTTCAAATTTGGGCAAGCCTGAATGGGGGCACGGATAAAACAATTTCGATAGCTTTTAAAAAGATGGGGCTAAAAGGTCTTGAAAACACTCCTGGTCGATATTTGTCAGCTGGACAAAAACGTCGAGTATCGCTGGCTCGACTGGTTGCGAGCCACGCGAAGCTTTGGTTGCTCGACGAGCCTACCATCGCACTCGACCCAGCATCGGTCGACGCGTTACGAGACCTAATTACCGAGCATCGCAACAACGGAGGAATGACTATTGTTGCCAACAATATCGACCTGAGGATCAAGGATACGACGGAATTAAATTTGCATCATTTCGCGACCACGGGTGAGGGTATTTGGGAGGGTGTGGGGTGAAAACGCTGACCCTTATATTGCGCACCGAAATTCGTCTTGCACTGCGCCAAATTGGGGACAGTGCTATTATTGTGCTATTTTTTGTTTTAGCTGCGGTACTTTTTCCTTTGGGTATAGGGCCAGAGCCAAAATTGCTGCCACAGCTTGCTCCTGGTGTTATTTGGATAATGGCTCTGTTAGCGGCCATGCTATCCTTTGAACGTTTATTCACACCAGATTTCGACGATGGCAGCCTCGAACAGTTTGCCATCTGTCCTGCACCTCTGGAAATTATCGCCTTGGCAAAAGCTGCCGCCCACTGGCTCGTGACAGGCTTGCCGCTGATAATCGCTTCTCCCCTGATTGCAATGCTCTATCGACTGCCAGATACCGGTTACAATGTCCTGATAACTACCATGGCGCTTGGAACTCCAGCGATTAGCCTTATTGGCACCGCTGGTGCTGCAATGATATTAGGCGCACGGCGGGGAGGGGTCCTTTTATCCTTGCTGGTCATTCCGCTGATGTTACCAATATTAATTTTTGGCGCTGCCGCCATAGACGCAACGGTAAGTGGTTTTCCGGTGCGGCAGCATCTTATGTTGATGGGTGGATTTCTCCTGGGATCACTAGTTATAACGCCCCTTGCAACCGCCGCTGCACTCAGACAGTCGCTCGAATAGACTGTATTCTTTAAAGCCTTTGTGTAGACATTAGGAAACGCCAAAACATTATGGTCAAAAAATTCTTAAATTTTATATTTAAATTAAAGTTGCCGTCTTCATTTTTTGGTAACGGAATACCATATTTTAAAAAGCTAGGTGGAATACCTGGCGGACTTGCCGGCAGGGGATGATGATAAAACAGTATGCGAATCCAGCTCGTTTTAACCGCCTCGCGGGAACGCTGTTGCCATGGCTTGCATGGCCCGCTGGCCTACTCATTCTTATAGGACTCTATTTTGGGCTCTTCAATTCTCCACCCGACTACCAGCAAGGTAATACCGTCCGTATAATGTATGTCCACGTCCCATCGGCCTGGATGGCATTATTCATTTATACTTTTTTGGCAATTTCAAGCGCGGTGGGGCTAATCTGGAAACACCCTCTGGCACACCTTTCCGCTCAGGCCGCAGCGCCAATCGGAGCCTGTTTTACCTTTATATGCCTTGTAACCGGTTCTCTCTGGGGGAAAACCATGTGGGGAACCTGGTGGGTTTGGGATGCTAGGTTAACGTCCGTTTTGATTCTCTTTTTTCTCTATCTGGGGTTTATTGCACTACATAGCGCTTTCGATAACCCCACGCGCGGCGAACGCTCTGCCGCAATACTCGGAATTATCGGCATTATCAATGTACCTATTATCAAGTTCTCCGTCGATTGGTGGAACACCCTTCATCAACCCGCTAGCGTCCTAAAAATGTCGGGTCCAACTATTCACGCATCAATGTTGACGCCACTCTTGATAATGGGTTTCGGCTTCACACTATATTTTTTTTCGCTCCTACTATTACGCATGAGGACCCTAATGATAAGCCGCCGGGCTCGCGCTATAAATGTAGCACAAAGCCATCGGCTAGGCGCAGAATAGGGTTTTGGGGATGCAAATGATTTCCAACATTTTAGCGATGACCGGCCATGAGCCATACATCTGGGCTGCCTATGCGACTGCCACCGCTATCCTAATGGGTCTACTGATCATATTTCGGAGGCAGTTGCATAACGCGTATAAAAAAATTTCTATGCTGGAAGCGAAGTCACAACAAAGGCAGCATGACAGAGCTGATGGAGAGGGCGGAATTACGTGACGCGCCAAAAACGCAGAATGAACTTTATATTTTTAGGAGTAATTGTATTAGGAATAGCGGCTGCTTTAGTGCTTAACGCACTAGAAGATAAGATTGTTTTTTTTTATAGCCCAACCGATATTGCAACGAAAAATGGAGTTGAAAAATCCCAAAAAATTCGCGTTGGTGGTTTGGTCAAAAAGGGAACCTGGAAAAAACCAACCGCTGGGTTAGACCACAATTTTACTGTCACAGATTTGCGTCATGAAATTTCCATTCTATACAAAGGCATTGTCCCGGATATTTTTCGTGAGGGACAGGGCGTAGTCGTTTTAGGTCAATTCCAGCCTGACTGAAAATTCCGAGCGAAGGAGGTTCTCGCTAAACATGACGAGAAGTATATGCCGCCTGAAGTAGCCGAAGCTCTAAAAAATTCTGGCAAGTGGAAGCCCCTGGAAGAAACAAAATGACTGCAGAAATCGGTCACTTTTCATTAATTCTCGCGCTAGTTCTCAGCATTTTTCAAGGAACTATCCCTCTCGCTGGAGCCGCGCTTAATCGGAAGCAATGGGTCGATGTCGCACGCCCAGCCGCACGTGGTCAATTCCTGTTCGTGACGATCGCTTTTTTATGCCTCATTTACGCGTTTCTAACATCGGATTTTTCAGTTGCTAATGTCGCGCAGAATTCGCACACGCTAAAGCCAATACTTTACAAATTTGCTGGGGTCTGGGGAAACCACGAGGGTTCGATGGTACTCTGGGTTTTTATACTTGCTCTGTTTGGACTAGCCGTCGCTGAATTTGGCAATGGTCTTCCGCCAACCCTGCACGCCCGCGTCCTAGCAATACAGGGATTGATCGGTTTTGCCTTTCTCGCATTTATCTTATTTACCTCTAACCCGTTTTTGCGCCTAGACCCCTCTCCAATGGAGGGGAATGGCCTCAACCCCGTCTTACAGGATCCCGGCCTCGCCTTTCATCCGCCATTTCTTTATCTTGGCTATGTTGGGTTCTCCATAGCATTCTCGTTAGCGGTTGCCGCCCTGATTGAAGGCCGCGTAGACCCAGCCTGGGCTCGGTGGGTCCGTCCCTGGACGCTTGCCGCATGGTGTGCGCTAACGGTGGGCATAGCGCTTGGGAGCTGGTGGGCCTATTATGAGCTCGGTTGGGGTGGCTGGTGGTTCTGGGACCCGGTCGAGAACGCCTCCTTTATTCCATGGTTGGTAGGGACCGCATTACTTCATTCATCTATAGTTGTTGAGAAGCGAGACGCCCTAAAAAGCTGGACTATTTTGCTCGCGATTCTGACTTTCTCTATGTCCCTACTTGGTACCTTCTTGGTTCGATCGGGTATCCTAACGTCAGTACACACCTTTGCCAGTGACCCCGAACGCGGGGTTTTTATTCTGGGTTTGCTCGTCTTCGTGGTTGGGGGATCCCTAACCCTCTACGCCATCCGCGCGCCAATGCTAAAAGGTGGAGGCCTTTTCGCGCCGATATCGCGCGAAGGGGCCTTAGTGCTAAACAACCTATTGCTCACAACTGGCGCAGCTATTGTTTTGCTTGGGACGCTTTACCCGTTAATTCTCGACGCTGTGGGTGGCGGTAAAATCTCCGTAGGCGCTCCCTTTTTCAATGCAC
>CAYZDH010000092.1:0-9989 GCA_964477025.1 uncultured Rhodospirillaceae bacterium
AGTTTTAGGGCTACCGTTCCGGAAAGCACATCATATTACCGGCGAATTAGTCAGATTAGCTGAAAAGTCTAGTCGAAAACTTGAACAATTGTCGCTCGAAGAAATGCAGGGTGTCGAAGCAAAGATTACAGACGACGTTTTTTCCATCCTAGGTGTAGTGGAATCTGTAACTAGCCGGACAAGCTATGGCGGGACAGCACCGCAAAACGTTTTAGTTCAGGTCAAGAATGCTCGTGAGAGGTTCCTATGATGCGGCTATTCCTTTATATGATATTAATTTACGTGCTAGCTGCACCACTTTCAGCATGCGGGAAAAAGGCTAATCTCGACCCTCCGCCAGGGACAAAAAAAACAGACTATCCCAGGACCTATCCGTAATGAGCCATTTTAAATATTCTGATGGTCAGTTGTTCGCAGAAGATGTCGCCATCTCAGACATTGCGTCTAATATCGGAACACCGTTCTATTGTTATTCAACGTCCGCTTTAATCAGCCAATATGAAACTATGGCAAATGCATTAGCCTGTGTTGAAGGCCGGATATGTTACGCCGTCAAGGCAAATTCTAACCAAGCGGTAATTCGGACTTTGGCAAAACATGGGGCAGGCGCCGACGTCGTTAGTGAAGGCGAGGTACGCCGTGCATTAGCTGCCGGTATACCTGCTAAAAAAATTGTATACTCAGGAGTAGGTAAAACGCGTGAGGAAATACGATTCGCCATTTCCAATAATATTGGTCAATTTAATATTGAATCTGTTGGTGAACTTTGCATCCTGAATGAGGTTGCTATCGAACTCAGTAAGACTGCAACGGCGGTCTTCCGCGTAAATCCTAACGTTGATGCCCAAACACATGAAAAAATCTCTACTGGTCGAGAAGAGGATAAATTTGGTATCGATATTGATCTGATCCCGGATGTCTATCGTCATGCCACAGCCTTGCCTGGAATAGAGCCTGTAGGTCTCGCTGTTCACATAGGGTCGCAGTTGACGAATCTCGATCCGTTTCAGCAGGCCTTTAGGCGAGTTGCTTTAATGGTAAAAACCCTCCGTGACGCTGGGCTCACGGTTTCACGACTAGATTTGGGGGGCGGCCTCGGAATCGTGTATGACGGCGAGAACCCACCAAAACCTGAGGCATACGCCGCCTTAGTGGCAAATACTGTTGGGAAACTAGATGTAGAACTGACTTTTGAGCCCGGTCGTGTTTTGGTCGGAAATGCCGGCATTTTAGTTACCTCTGTCATCCAGATCAAAGAAACAAAGACCAAACGTTTTGTTGTTGTAGATGCGGCGATGAATGATCTTATCCGGCCAACGCTATACGATGCTTTTCATGCCGTTGCACCTGTGAACGAAAACAAAAGGAATAACAAACAAAACGCTGATATCGTTGGTCCGGTTTGTGAAACAGGAGATATTCTAGCTAGGAACGCTAAATTACCGGCAATGTATGAAAACGATTTACTCTTTTTTAGATCTGCTGGGGCATACGGCGCTGTAATGGCTTCAAGCTATAATTCACGTTTATTAATCCCTGAAGTCATGGTCAACCAAAGGGATTTTAGCGTGATAAGGCCACGACCTAGCTTCGACGAACTATTATCGCTTGATCATCTTCCCGAATGGCTGTGAATTTCTTGTACAATTCACTTTGGGATACCAAGTAAAAAAACGAGGTTTATGATGAGCCACATAGAACGGAGACACCGACTAAATTTTATAAAAGTCCTCTTTTAATTGGAGCCAAGGGCACCGATATAGGGTAAACCGCGATATCTTTTAGCGAAATCTAGCCCGTATCCTACCACAAATTGTGGATCAATAGTAAAACCCACATAGTCGGCTTCTATATCAACTTTTCTCTGCGTCGGCTTATCTAGCAATAAGCAGGTCTTCACCGATGCTGCCTGTCGTTGAAGCATCGTTTTCATCGCAAAATCAAGGGTTCGCCCAGACTCAAGAATATCATCAACTATTAATATTGCGCGCCCATTAACATCTTCGGAGAGGTCATGGGTGACTGTCACTGACCCGCGGCTTACTTTTCCAACATCATAACTAGATAGAGAGACGAAATCGACTTGTGCAGATGCACCCTTTCGTTCCAATTCTCTCACAAGGTCTGCAGCGAATACGAAGCTCCCTTTAAGGATTACAACAATTAGCAAATCGCTAGGAGCATCAGCTACAATTTCATCGGCTAACGTCTCTATGCGCGTAGCAATCTCTTCCGCAGAAATTAAAATCTTAATGTTCGTTTCGTTATTAACAATAGACATCGTTTCATTGTTTCTTTAATCAAATTTGTTATGAACTGCTCGCTATGATTTAGCGGTTCGGTCAACTCGATTACGAGGGGGACCCCTTTCTCCATAGACTATATTTAGGAGGGACTATGTTCATATCGTCCGAAATGGGTATCTATTCGTTTAGTCATGAGGACCATCTTTCGCCTCTCGGCACAACATCATTGTATAAGGTTTCGCCGGAATAATGGCAAGCAAGGGTTGTGAGCTAGACGGGCTATCGAACCCTGTGTAATTCTATTCCTATGAACAGTGTTTGAAGGAAAACCAGTGATTGGCGGTGTTGACGTCATCAAATTTCAGAATGTTGGAGTGCGGTACGGTTTGGGCCCCGAAATTCTCCACGATATTTCGCTTCGTCTGGAAGAAGGAAGTTTTCATTTTCTAACAGGGGCCAGCGGTGCCGGCAAATCCACTCTATTGCGCCTCATGTATTTAGCGAACCAACCTTCCAGAGGCTTAATTTCCCTTTTTGGGCACGACATCTCGACTACTCCAAGACGCGAGCTACCATTATTGCGTCGGCGAATAGGCGTTGTTTTTCAGAATTTTCGTCTGATTGATCACCTGACAACAATGGAAAATGTTGCTCTACCTCTTCGAGTTTCTGGCGCTAGCGAAACGCAAATAAAGAGTAACGTTTCAGAACTTTTAAGTTGGGTTGGGTTGTCAGGCCAAATTGATGCTCGCCCGCCGACATTATCTGGTGGACAAAAACAGCGTGTAGCTATTGCACGCGCTGTTATCACTCGCCCGAAGCTGCTGTTAGCGGACGAGCCAACAGGTAATGTCGATGACCAAATTGCAATGCGGTTGATGCATCTGTTTGAAGAACTCAACAAGCTTGGAACTACCATTGTTCTTGCTACACACAATAAATTACTTACAAACGCCTTCACCTACCGACGTCTCCACCTTTCAAACGGAACACTCAATAGCGGCACACAATCAGTCCCCTCGATCGAGGCGACAGCCCAATTAAAAGAGTTAATTTAGTGTCCAAAGCTACATCCTTACCACTCAGCCAGGATGCATCTAGCCGTTTTTTACCCTGGTTCATAGCATTTATGGTATGGCTTGCTATGGTTGCCTTAGCAGTGGTTTTGCTTCTTTCATCATTTAGCGATCAATGGCGCCGCAACTACACCGGAACGTTGACGATCCAAATTCCCTTAGCGACAGATGGGACGACAATGCAGAACGAATTACGGCTAAATTCTGCGTTACACCTTTTGCAGAATACACCCGGCATTACCTCGGCAAAGGCCGTCTCCATGAAACGCATTTCAGAGATTCTTTCTCCTTGGCTAGGAGGTGGCATTGTTTCAGAAGCCTTAAGTTTACCAATTCCGAGATTAATAGAGGTAAAATTTATACCTAACAGAAGTTTGAACGTAAAAGCCTTGCGGCAAAAATTAAGCCAAAGAGTTGAAGGGGCCTTGCTGGACGACCACAGAATATGGCTTGACAAGCTAATAACTCTCGCCGGCGCCATAGAAGCCGTTGCATTCTCCATTCTTCTATTAATTAGTGTCGCGGCCACCACCACAGTCATCTTTGCAACACGAACGAGCCTAGTCATACACCACGATTTAATTGAGCTATTACACATTATGGGTGCCCACAATGACTATGTCGCCAGCCAGTTTCATCGTCACGCAATGTATTTGAGTGTTAAAGGAGGGATTGTAGGCGTGATATTCGCTATAGCAACCTTATACACCCTTGGGTCAATGTGGTCTGATATAGGTCTATTCTTGTTGCCACAATTAGCTCTAAATCTTTGGCAATGGTCATGCATCTTGTCTATCCCGCTCGTTGTGGTAGCAATAACTGCACTTACTGCCAGAATTACAGTCCTTCGGGTCCTTGGGCACCTAACATGAGCCTGCGCTATGACATCTAAATTCAAGCGCACAAAACCCAGCCGCAGTAATAGACGAGGTCAGCTTTTGATTTTTACCGGTGTGCTAGTCATAGTCGTTTGGATAATTGGACTAATATGGTTTGTCGATGAGGTCCCCACGAACCGCACAGAAGATCTCACCAGAACCGATGCTATTATTGTACTGACGGGTGGTACCGGACGTCTAGAGGCCGGGCTTCAACTGCTTTCAGAAGGGTATGCTAAATTACTTTTTATTTCTGGGGTGGCGCGTGGCATAGATGTGCAGGCCCTACTTAAACTTGTCAGCCGGAATCGAAATGATTTTGCATGCTGTATTGTTGTAGGGTATCGGGCAGACAACACAGCAGGTAACGCTGTCGAAACGACTAAGTGGATTGTCGAAAATAAATTCGATTCGTTGCGACTAGTTACAGCGAGCTATCATATGCCAAGAAGCCTATTCGAATTTAGACGTAAAATGCCTAATATTAAAATTGTGCCACATCCTGTTTTTCCGCCACAATTTAAACGGCAAAGTTGGTGGCGGTGGCCAGGGAGCGCTCAACTTCTAGCCAGCGAGTTCAATAAATACCTTCTATCCAAAATCGGCCTAACCCGAGATGATTGGACATGGGAGAAAAAATAATGATTATGGCTCGCTCTTTGCTTTATCATACTCTCTATGGCGTTTGGGCCTTCCTCATGTCTTTTGCTTTCTTGCCGTCCTTAATTCTTCCATTCTGGGCCAGCGATTTTATAGCAAGGTTTTGGACTCGATCGGTCTACTGGCTGTTGCGTGTAATATGTGGGTTAACTTACCGGGTTGAAGGAATGGAATTTCTTCCCATGGAGCCCGTCATTGTGGCGTCAAAACATCAATCCGCTTGGGATACACTGTTTTTCCCCTACAAACTTGATAAGTCTGCGATCATCCTAAAGAGAGAACTTTTTTGGCTACCATTTTTCGGCTGGTACGCAAAAAAATATGGTGCTATCGGAATTAACCGCCGGGGCGGCGCATCCGCAATTAGACAGATGATTAAAGACAGTCGAAAACCTCTCTCAACTGGCCGTTCAATTATCATTTTCCCCGAGGGTACGCGAACAGCACCAGGTAAAAAGGGGGTTTACCACAGCGGTGTCGCCGCTCTATACAACCAACTAAAACTGCCTGTTGTTCCCGTAGCATTAAATTCTGGGATTTATTGGCCAAGACGGAAGCTTATCCGGAGACCAGGGGTGATTACATTGCGTTTTTTGCCACCCATTCCACCTGGCTTACCCCGCGACCAATTTATGTTAAGGCTTGAAGCAGACATTGAAACCGCCCAAAAAGAGATTTGTGGCTCCAATTAACGCCCTAAAATCTCTTCAAATCAGAGTGGAGTGACGTTTCAAAGCTCATCGAGGTGTATTTATATGTTCACTTGACTACTTCTCAGGGTGCCAAATATGCTAAATTAATTCTCCACAAGCCAAATAGCAGAGCGGCCCACCGTTTAAACTCCAAGTACAGCTAGTTCAGTTGCTCCGATTCTACTAGATTTTTCAGTATCCCAACCCCACCAATCTGCACCTCGATTTGATCACCCGGCTTAAGATATCCTGGAGGATCATGTTCAATTGCTGAGCCCCCTGGACTTCCCGTACAGATCAGATCTCCAGGCTCAAGCCTTGTAAAGCGCGAGATATAGGAAATCACGAATGGAATATCAAAGATCATCATACCGGTGCTACCATTTTGACGCTCTTCACCGTTAACCTTAGTAACGATTTGTAGATCCATCGGATCGTCAATTTCATCCGCCGTGACGATCGCAGGACCCATCGAACCGGAGCGCCATTGGTTTTTAACCGGGCAGTTTTGTGTGCCTCGGCCGATCCAGTTTCTGACGCTACCTTCATTTGCGATGGTATACCCGCCCACATAATCCATCGAATTCTCTTCTGAAATATGACGGCCTTGCTTGCCGATTACGACTACCTATTCGCCCTCGTAATCAAGCTGATCCCCATCATCTGAACCGCGGATAATTGGTTCATTATGAGCAGAGAAAGAATCCCGAAAGCGAGGGAAAATACTAGGCCAATCCGGGCGGCCATCTTCCACAACCTCGTGATAAGCATAATAATTTCGTCCAACACAAAAAATTTTACCAGGGTTATAGATAGGCATCCGAAAGGTAACATCGCTCAAGTCAATTGTAGGAGACTTAGCTTCAACTATTGCCTTGAGATCAGTCATGGCATTGCTGCCGGCCTCAAGAACCGCCTTTAAATTTTGGAGGGTGGGTTCCTGAAATTTTTCAACTGAAAAATCAACAATGCCGCCGTCTTTCACGGCGCCATAACCCTCGTGTCCATCATGGTGAAAGCTTACGAGCTTCATTTTGGTCTCCTTAAATTCGCTTTTTGTTTCTTAGCGTAAAATATTTCGTCTCAGTAAGGGTGGCAATCAACTAAGTTCAAAGACACGCCGTAATAGTAGCGTCAACTCCTCATCCTCTATCCCCAGACTATTTAAAGACTTAACGGTGGACATTAGATAGTCTCGATTGGAGCCATTTCTGCCATGTCCTTGTGCAATCCTTAAAGCCACATCGTCCAATGTCATTTCACCTACATATAATTTGTGATCGGGATTGACTATTAACGTATAGGCGTTAACGAGGCGGTCATCAATATAGACTGAAACTGGAACGCAGCTATAAATTTCCTCTGGCATTTCGCGCCCTGCTAGATAATCGAAGACCTCGTCACGATCCGTCTCGGAAATACAAAGTGCCAAACCTTGGCATTGACCACCACGATCAAGTCCCAGCGATAAGCCAGGCTGTTTCGGTGTACCCCGATAAATTATAGAAGAAACGCAAAAACGACGATGCCAGCCTTGCAACCGAGCTTCTTGAATTTTTTTAGGCGTGAAACCTGGGTTCCACATCAACGAACCATAGGCGAAGAACCAAACATCTCCAGGCTCATTACAGATTATCTTTCTGCGATTATCCGTCACCTGACCCACTATTCACCTATTCACGAGAGCGACACCAATGACAGAAATTGCCATACCAATCATTGCCAGTGTTGCGAAAGTTTCGTCAAACATCAACCAACCCATAACCGCTGTAGTTGGCGGGCTAAGATAAATCAGGCTAGTAACCTGAGCTGCCGCACCGCGTTGCACTAGGAAAAAATATAGAGCTAATGCAATTACCGAAAGACCAATACCCGACCAAGTTAGGGCAAAGATAAATTCTCCAGTCCATTCAATTTCTAGGGGTTCGAAAAGTACTGCCAAAATGCAGATAATTACGCAGGATGAAGCATTCTGAATGGTGACGGCAGCGCGCACATCAATAACAGAGCAGAACCGTTTTTGATAAAATGTGCCAATTGTTATTCCAATTAACGCTAGTATGGCAAATGAAATAGCCCACATACCCTGTCCGGATAACTCTACTTTTTCCGATACCACCAGACCCAACCCAATAAAGCCCAGCCCAAGGCCGGCCCATTGTTTTACACTAATACGCTCTGACAAGACGGAAGAAGCTATGGATCCGGTTATTAGGGGTTGTAGACCAACGATTAACGCCATGACTCCGGTCGATAGCCCAAGGTAGATACCATAAAACACACCAGTTAAATAAGTAGTCTGAACTAACAAACCAGCAATAACCACATGAAGTGTTGAGGCGAGAGTATTGGGCCAGCGAACTCTCCAAACAAATGCTAGGGGTGTCAGAATGATTAAAGCGATAAGGAAACGAAGCGTCAAAAAGGTGAAGGGTTCAGTATATGGCAACCCAAATTTCGCAGCTACAAATCCACTAGCCCAGAAAAAGATAAAGAGGGCCGATGCCACGACAACCCATCCTGGCGCGAGACTTTGATTATTTGGTTTTTCCATCAAGATTCTCTTTGATTGGAGGATTGTACCTCCTATACGGACCGCCTACCAGCCAACGGTGTTTTCCGATCTCGACCACCAATCTAAGAATCCATATAAAGGGACATGGTTTTTAATATCCAAAATTGGCCCAAATCGGTTCTTAACAGCTTAGCCATCCTAATAGGGTTAACTTTAATTTATTCAGCTTTATGGTTTGTCATCGGGCTACAAATGAAAAATAGTATTTCTAATTGGGTAATCGAACAAAGCGCTCAAGGATGGAAAGCCGAATATAAAAAAATAGACATGGCTGGTTTCCCGTGGCAGTGGCGGTTCAAAGTCAAGAAACCCATCCTTAGCCGCGCGAGCGGCGAAATTCAATTCTATTGGGCGGGTCCATACATTCAATTGGAGATAAGACCATGGGATATCAAAAATATAAAATTCCAGACAGATGGAGAACACAAGCTTATCTATACCGAGCCTAAGAGAATTAGCCCCATAACATTAGATATCGAAGTGGGCCAAGGAGAATTGAAACTCAATAAAAATGGCAAGCTTACCCATTGCTCCTTCGCTATGGAGAATATCTTTGCCAAAAACACATCAGCAGAACACTATCGTGTTAAACGACTTGATTGGCGTTTGTCTTTGAACAAACCGGTCGCTTCAAAAGAAAAGCCACATCAGGTTTCAACTTTTGACCTTAAGGCGGAGCTTTTGGGGCTGACTTTACCAAATAATTTTAAATCCGGCCTTGGCCCAACAATCAATCGTATTACCTTGTCCGCCAATTTTCGTGGAAACGCCCGCGGTAATACGCTCAAACAAGCTTTTTCGAGTTGGGCATCCAGCGGGGGATCCTTTGATTTAGAAAATTTTGAGATCCACTGGTCAAAACTATTTGCAAAAGCAACCGGCACCTTCGCACTTGATTCAGCGCTTCAACCGATTGCTGTCCTTAGTGGCACAATAACAGGCTACAACTTAGCACTTAAATCGATGGTTGATGCTGGTCTTATCAAACCCAACCTCGCGATGGTCGCACGCTTTGCGTTGCGAGGTATGTCTAATTTTTTCGGTTCCAGAAAAGGAGATAAAATTACGTTATCACTCGCTATACAGGACGGATACCTGCATTTAGGGCCGGTAAAGCTTATCAAATTACCAAAGATAAGCTGGAATTAACAGTCTTAAGTAGAATTCTTGGGTGGCTTTGGCGGGATATGCTGGCCCGCTTCGATAACACTACGCCGAATTTCACGAGTACGGGCGAATAATTCTTGCAACCCATCACCATCTTCATTGCGTATTGAACGCTGCAGACCACTTAAATCCTCTGAAAGACGTCCAAGCATTTCTAGCACAGCGTCCTTATTATTAAGAAAAATATCGCGCCACATCACAGGATCAGATGCCGCGATTCTCGTGAAATCACGAAAACCACTGGCAGCAAACTTTACGACTTCAGATTTTAGACGTTCTTCAAGATCATTTGCAGTACCTACAATTGTATAAGCAATAAGATGGGGCACGTGAGAAGTTATAGCTAGAACTTGGTCATGATGATCAGGGTCCATGCGTTCGATCTTGCTTCCGGCCCGCCGCCACAATTCCGCCACGCGCTCTACCGCCTCCTCATTAGAGCCCGTAGCCGGAGTCATGATCATCCAACGGTCTTCAAAGAGCGTATCAAAGCCAGATTCAGGGCCTGAATTTTCTGTCCCTGCAATCGGATGACAGGGCACAAAATGCACACCGTTCGGAATATGAGGCGCAACGGCATCAATAACCGCACGTTTTACCGAACCAACGTCGCTCACAATCGCATTTTCCTTAAGGGACGCAGACATACTTTTAGCAATAGAGGCATAGGCGCCAATTGGTGTACATATAATAAC
>CAYZDH010000093.1:0-9858 GCA_964477025.1 uncultured Rhodospirillaceae bacterium
TACGGTTATCGCTCATTTGGATTCCTCCGAGACGTAGATTCGGATATTGAGCCACTCGTCCACTTCTACTCGCACATCGGGTGGAATGACGGTAGTTGAATCAAGTTGCTCTACGATCGCTGGCCCGCCGAAGATAGTGCCGGCAGAAAGGTCCTCATGTTGGAAAATCGGCGTGTCGATTGGGGCATCCATTTCGTCGAAAGCTACGAGCCGAGTGGCGCTGGGAGTTGGCGTGCCACCGCTTTTCGCGTGGCTCTGTAACTCTGCTTTTTGCGTGACGCCAATGGCGGTCAGGTTAAGGCGGAATAAATCGACATTCGCATCGTCGCGACGGAAGGCATATTCGCGCTCGTGATCGCGATGAAAGGCTTCGACTGCATCGTTGACTGAGGTAAAGGGTGCGCCGACCGAAACGGAAAGTGAGCGCCACTGGCCGGCATACATCATGTCGATGGCACGCTGGAGAAGCATGTCCTTTGCAGCGACACCTTCAGCTTTTAGCCGCACCCGCGCTTCGGTCTCCATTTCGGCGAACTTGGCCTCAATATTGCTAGCATCTGCCGCACTGGCCGGCATCAGATAGCTTTGCGCAAGATCGTGGCGGATATCGACCAGTAGACAGCCAAGCGCTGACGTGACGCCCGGGTTGGGCGGCACGATAACTGTTGGGATTGATAGCTCCTTGGCCAGCGCCACGCCGTGCAGCGCACCGGCGCCACCAAAGGCAATGAGCGCAAAATCGCGTGGGTCAAAGCCTCGACTGATCGAAATAAGACGCACCGCGTCGGCCATATTGGCGTTGGCCACGCTAACTATAGATTTTGCGGCTTCTTCTATCGTCATGCCGAGCGGTTCTGCGACACAAATTTTCACAGCATTTTCTGCGGCGGCACCATCGAGAGTGATATTGCCTCCAGCAAGCGAAGTGCCGAGGCGGCCGAGTGCTACGTTGGCATCTGTATTGGTCGGCACCTCGTTGCCTCGGCTATAGCACGCCGGACCTGGGTCGGCGCCGGCGGATTGTGGTCCGTTATGTAGTGCACCGACATCATCGATCCACGCGAGTGAACCACCGCCGGCGCCAATGGTCAGTACTTCAATAGAAGGGAAGCGAATGGGGTGGCCGAATTCAATTCCCCAATCCTTGGTAACGCGTGATTCCCCCCCATAGACCAGCGATACGTCGCAACTCGTGCCACCCATATCAAGGCCAATGGAATTCTCATAACCACACAGCATAGCAATATGGCGGCTGGCGATGGCACCGGCGGCAATGCCTGAGCCTGCAAGCCGTCCGGCAAAGCGCTGGGCCGTGGCCGGCGTCATAACCCCGCCGCCGGAATGGAGCAGCAATAGGTCGCTGCCATAGCCACCCTCTTTGAGCTGAGTACTCATCCGTTGGACATAACGCCCGATAACCGGGCTCAGGATAGAATTGACTACCGTGGTTGAGAAGCGCTCGTGCTCGAAGATTTCCGGTAGAGTATCGCTCGAGGTGATGATATCTGCGTCCGGCATTTCTTCGGCGAGAATTTCCCTGAGGCGCTGCTCGTGGGCTGGATTCATAAAAGCATTCATCAGGCAGATCGCAACCGATTCCACTTCCCGTTTTCTGAGTACTCGCGCCACTTCGCGTGCGTCGTCTTCATTAAGCGGTTCAACAACTTCGCCGGCATGGTCGATACGCTCGCTAACTACCAACCTATCGCGGCGGCGGATATAGGGCGGTGCAACATCGTCATAGGTGTCCCATAGCTCTTCTTTGTTCGCGCGACGGATTTCGATCACGTCGCGAAAACCGCGGGTGCAAACCATCGCGGCAGGTGGTAAGCGTCGAGTAATTAATGCATTGGTAGCCACGGTAGTACCGTGTGAGAAAAGCGATACATCCTTGAGGTCGACTTTGGCCTCGCTGAGGCCGTTCATGGCCCCCAGCAGGGGGTCGTCCGGGGTCGATGGTGTTTTGGCTACGCGGACCTCTCCGCTGGTCTCGTCCATTATACAGATATCGGTGAACGTTCCGCCAATATCTACGGCCACTCTAAGGTTTGACACGCCTTGATTACTCCCGTTGACTGAGCCCAGAGTGCCACTTTATCTGGTGGGAGCGGCAGGTCAATTGGGCAAATAGAACAAAACCATCATACCCTCGTAATGAGCATTTAATTGGCCCTTGGCAACTTATTTAGGCGCCGGGCGGACGACAGAGAACAAATTTGGATATGGCATGTCGGCACACTAATTGAATTTTGAAGGGGTTATTTCATTAGCGTGTCACATGCTCTAAGTGGCATGCTGGGAGGAAAGACGGCGTATAATTATTTTTGCAAAGAGCGATTTTGAATGAGAGTAGGAACTCTTTCATGACTACGAATATTGGCTTTGTTGGCTTGGGCACCATGGGCAAAGTCATGTCGCGTCGGTTGATGTCGGCGGGCTACCCCCTAACCGTTTGGAATCGCACCAAGGAGAACGGTGAAGAGGTCCTTAAAGATGGTGCTGCCTGGGCAATTTCGCCGAAGGCGGTTGCCCAAGCTTCGAAGGTCGTTATCACTATGACCTCGGACGCTGCCGCTTCGGAAGAGGTGATTTGCGGTCCGGATGGTGTACTTGAAGGTGCTCATGACGGGATGATCTGCATTGATTGTGCTTCCATCGCGCCGGAGGCCTCGCAGTCAAATTCCGAGCGTGCCGCGGAAAATGGCGTGGCACTCCTCGATGCACCGGTCTCCGGCGGACCGAAGGTCGCCGAGAACGGCGGGCTCGGTATAATGGTCGGTGGTCCGAAAGACGCGTTTAAGACGGTGGAGCCGATTTTAAACGAACTGGGCAAGATGGTGCTCTACACTGGTCCGAGCGGAAACGGCACGACCCTCAAGCTAATAGCTAATTTAGTGATGGGCGTTACCATCCAAGCTGTAGCAGAGGCGCTGGTGCTCGCTGCCAAAACAGGCATCCCGCCGCAATCGGTCATCGACATCACTTCGTTGCCAGGCACCGGGCCGCAGACCGGCGCAATGGCGACGCGCGGCCCACGTATGATTGAGCACAATTTTTTCCCCCCGCATTTTTCGACCAATAATATGGACAAAGACCTGACTGGTGCGATTCGCCTCGGCGAGAAATATGGCGTGTCGTTGCCGACCACGAGTGCCGCCCGGGAGATTCTGCGCGCCGTTAAATCGCGCGGTGAGGGACACATCGATTCAAGCGCCGTGGTCACCGTGCTAGAGGCTATGGCCGACACCCAGGTGAGCGGCGAAGAATAACCGTTTAAGAATTCAGCAAAAAGAGAACAACAATGTGGAAAGAGAGAAATTGATTCCGAAAAGCTGGATCCTCGACGATCCTCGTCGGTGACAACCTGCTGGTCGATATCTCCGCAATTACTTACCTTGCCTAATAGGACCCGTTCAACCAGCTTGGCTTTCCCATCATGTCGAAAAACCCTATATTGATGCTGACCCATATGACGTCCCGAGACGCCGGCGAGATCGCCATCATCGCTGCCGAGTTGGGCCACCCGGTGGAAGTGCGGCGTCTCAATAAGGGTGAGCCGTTGCCTGAAAATCTCGCCGACTATGCCGGATTCGTGTCGTTCGGAAGCCCGGCCAGCGTCAATGATACCCATGTCGATTTCATCCGTGCCGAACTTGATTGGATTCCGCGAGTACTGGCGGCAGAGGTTCCATTCTTGGGCATCTGTTTCGGCGCGCAGCTCCTCGCCCGTGTGCTCGACGCGAAGGTCGCACCGCATCCGGAGGGGCGATACGAATTTGGCTATTACCCGATAACTCCGGTGGGCGATAGCGGCGCTCTTAAAATGGACGCGCCACTTTATACTAGTCTGCGCCATGGCGAGGGATTTGAGTTGCCTAGGGGCGCCGAGCTTCTGGCCGCGGGTGAAACTTTCCCCCATCAGGCTTTTCGATACGGTGCTGCCAGCTTCGCTTTACAGTTCCACCCCGAGGTCAATGACGATGTGCTCGGATATTGGCTCGACCGTGATCCGCCGCCGGAGGATTTGCTAAAGCCCGGCGCGCAAAGTGCGGAGGTGCAATGTCTAAATCATGTCAAGTACCGCCCGGCTATGCATGGCTGGTTGCGCAATTTTTTCGCCGATTGGCTTACGCAAGGCGTTTAATATGTCGCACCTACCTTACGGCGGTTAGGACGCCTTGACCTTGATCAAACGCGTCTTCTTATTCCGTAGCGTTGGGCGAACCATACGCCGATAAGGATGACGACGCAGCCGGCCGCCTGCAAGGGCCCGAGCGCTTCGGCGAGGAGTAACCAGCCAAGAATGGCGGCGACCACTGGCTCGCCTAAGAAGGCGACGGCGGTGAAGGGCGCTGGCAGATGGGCAAGCGCGTAGGCTGCCAAGCCTTGGCCCACCGCATGAGCGATCAGGGCGAGGCCGATAATCATCGACCAACCAAATAGGCTCTCCGAAACGAAGCCCTCGCCGGTGAGGAGTGTTGCGAGCAGTAGACCGGGTAGGCTGAACAAACCGCTCCAGAACATGATAGCGCCGGTCGGTAGGCTGGCACGTAGATGCTTAATAGTCAGCATGTAGGAGCCAAAGAAAAAAGCGGTGACGATGCCGAAGATGTCACCGAGGAAGTCGCCACCACCAAAGGCTAATGACGAGCCGAGAAGCATAGCGCCGCCGATCAGCGTTAGCAGGAAGCCGGCGAAAAAGCCGCGGTTGAAGCGTTCGCCGAAGAAGAGCCAGGCTCCTAGAATGACGAAGATTGGCGAAGAGCAGGCGAAGAAGGTCGAATTGGCGACATTGGTGAGCGAAATCGACCAGTGCCAGAACACCAGATCGCCTGACCAAAAGAGACCCGAGAGCGCTAGCAGCAGCCAGTCTGCGCGCCGCAAGGATCGCTTCTTGGCGCCGGCGGGCGCGCTGTCTGCGGGCACTTGGGTTCGACGTTCCAGCCCTAGCCAGAGCAGCAAGAATGGTAGCGCAAAGGCGACACGGTAGAGCGCCGTTGCATTCGGCCCAAGCTCTGAGAGGCGCATAAAGATCGGTGCGAAGCCAATGCTGACGATACCCGCTGCGAGGGCGAGGAGAGCAAGACGCGTGGCACCTGGCGAAGGCAGAGAGGGGGCGACGATGGTGTGCTCCAGCGTGAGTGTCGGTTAGAACGGTGGCGAGAATCTTATCGTCTGTAACGATGTCTGACCATGCTGGCGCTCAGCGTAGCGCTTCGCTATGTTTTGCACAGGTTCAGGCGAGGGAAAACGATGAAACTTGGCATGTTCATGATGCCCGTCAACGATCACAGGCGCGACACCCATACAGTGCTTAAGGAAGACGTGGGGATCGCTGTACAATGCGATAAACTTGGCTTTGACGAATTTTGGATCGGAGAGCATTACACCACCCTCTCTGAGCCAGTGTCCTGCCCCTTCATGTTCCTTGCCAACCTGATTGCGCGCACGGAGAACATCAAACTCTGTACCGGCGTTGTCAATCTGCCGCAGCGCCACCCAGTGCAGGTCGCGGCCCATGCCGCCATGCTTGATCATCTCAGCGACGGCCGTCTGGTGATGGGTGTCTCCCCCGGCGGCCTAGTGAGCGATTTCGAGATGTTCGGCGTGACTGATCTCCAAGTTCGTCGTGAAATGGCCGGCGAATGCATCAATACTGTGCTCAAGTTATGGTCGACTAGCCCGCCCTACCATATTTCTGGTAAATATTGGAACATCCGCCTGGACGAGCATTTCTATCCCGATCTCGGCGTCGGCGAGTTGGTGAAGCCCTATCAGCAGCCCCATCCGCCGCTGGTTGCTTCGGCCATGAGCCCTAATTCCGGCAGCGTCCATACGGCTGCGATCAAGGGCTGGGGGGTAATTTCGGCCAATTTCGTGCCCGCTGCCACCATCAAGACCCATTGGGATGGTTTTGCCGCTGCTTGCAACGAGGTTGGGCGCATTCCTGAGCCGGCAGACTGGCGTGTCGCACGCACCATCTTCATCGCCGAGGACGACGCGGAGGCTAAGGCCTATGCGCGCGATCCGGAAGGCCCTTTCGCCCATTATTTTGGTTATCTCGTGGAACTGATTCGCCGCGCCGAGTTCCATGCCATCATGAAGGCGACGCCTGAAATGGCGGACGAGGCAGTGACGGCGGAATATGCCTGTGAGAGTTTCATCATTGCCGGTAGTCCGGAAAGCGTCTCCGATCAAATCCTCTCGCTCCGCGAGGAAATCGGACCGTTTGGCACTATCCTAATGACGGCCGCTGATCTCCAAGGCGAAGAGCATAAGACGAAGCTGATGCGCTCTATGGAATTGATGGCGGGCGAGGTGCTGCCGCGCTTGCGCGCGCGGCTGGCGATAGAGGCTATCGTCTAACTGTTGAATAAAAGCTTTGTAGAATGCTCGGACGTCGAGGGTCTAATTTGTCTTGCTAGCGTTTCTTCGTCCTGGGCGCGCTTGCCGCGCTCATGGAATTTATCTCCATAGACCTTTGGCTTGCTTTTCATTTTTTTCGCACCGCTGCACGAGACCATCCACCTTATGGCCTTTTGATCTCGTTGGATTTCCTTGCCGTTATCCTGGGGCTCTTCCGCTCCTTCAGTTCGTCAGAATTTCTGCCACCAGGGTTTTCGCCCGTTGAGCCCGACCATTGGAATGCCGGTCATCATCGCTACGTCATGGGTCAGCGAGCGCAAATCGTTGGGATCGAGGTCTGAAACCTTATTTTTGCCGCAAGAGCGCGCGAAGAGCTGGATTTCCATGGTCATGGCGTTGAGGTAATTTGTAACCCGCTCAGCCGCCTTATCGACATCGAGTCGCGCCATTAGCTTTGGCAGCTGCGTTGTGATGCCGACCGGGCAAAGGCCTGTATGACAATGCTGGCATTCATAGGGCGTGGTGCCAAGGCGTTCGTAGTCTTCCAGATAGATCGGCGCGTGGCAATTCAGCGCGATCATCGGCGCGGTTCCCAGATAGACGATATCAGCGCCGAGCGCAATCGCCTTGGCGGCGTCCGCGCCATTCTTGATGCCGCCGCCGACGATCAGCTTGATCTCGTTCTGTTTGCCCATATCGTGCAGTGCCTCAACCGCTTCGGCTATGGCTGCGATGGTCGGAATGCCGGCATGGTCGAGTTGGATCGCCGGCGAGGCGGCGGTGCCGCCCTCCATGCCGTCGAACACGATGGCGTCGACGTCCGCTTTGCAGGCGATGCGCACGTCATTGGCGATACGTGCCGCACCGACCTTAATCGAAATTGGCACCTCATAATTGGTCACTTCGCGGATCTGCTCAAGTTTCATGTAAAGGTCGTCGGCGCCCATCCAATCAGGATGGCGGCAGCCAGAGCGCTGGTCGACGCCGGGCGGTAGGTCGCGCATTCGGGCGACTTCTTCCGACATCTTAAGACCAAGGAGTACGCCGCCGGTGCCAGGCTTGGCACCCTGACCGGCGCCAATTTCTATCATATCGGCCTTTTGCAGATCGTAAGGGTTCATGCCGTAACGGCTCGGCAGATATTGCATCACCAGCTTGGTCGAATGCTCGCGCTCCTCGGGATGCATACCACCCTCGCCGGTGCACGTCGATATACCACAATTGGTCGCCGCCATGCCAAGCGCACGCTTGGCATTGACCGATAGCGCGCCGAAGCTCATGCCGGCAATCATGATCGGTCGTTCGAGCACGAGCGGGCGCGAGACCCGCCCTTCGCCAATCACTACTTGGGTGTCGCAGCGTTCGCGATAACCCTCTAGTGGCATGCGCGAGAGACCCGCCGGGGTAAATACCAAATCGTCAAAATTAGGCAGGCTGTGGCGCTTTGTTGCTTGACCTCGGATTTGATAGCGACCTAGTTCGGCTTTTTCTTGAATTTCCTCGATGGCGTCCGGATGCCAGACGCCGCTATAGGCGGGCGGACGTTTAAAATCGCTGGTCATAACGCGTCCTTCCAGGCGGCAAAGTCATGTTTATTGAAGTTCCAGAGCGATTTGTCTGACTGCAGCTTTTTCAATGTTTTGGGCGCCTTAATCTTGAAACGCTCGAGGGTCGCCAGCACGTCTTCAAGTTCGCCCGTCTCTGGATCGGTTTGCTCGATGCCCGAGCCTATCTCGTCGGCTTCGCCGCCGAGCCAGATTTGCCCCTGATACATGGAATCACCGAGGCCCTTAGCGGCATTGCCACAAATAATTAACCGCCCATTCTGCATCATAAAGCCGGACATGTAACCGGCATCGCCGCCGACGATCACCTCTCCGGATTTGAGATAGACTGCCGTGCGCGGTCCCCCACTGCCCTTGACGACGACTCGCCCACCTCGAAGCGAGGGCGCGGCCGAGCTTGCCGCGTTGCCTTCCACCACCACCTCGCCGGTGAGGAGATTATCGCCGACGCCCCAGCCGGAACTACCGTGAATCTCTGCTGTTACTCCGTCGCAGAGGCCGACCGTGTAATAGCCTACATGGCCGCGATAGATCAGGTGAATTGGCTTGAGGATGCCAACGCCAATATTGTGGCGTGCCTGGGTGTTGAGAATCTCGATGGCTGCGACCCCGTCATCCGCCGCCTGACGGATGATATTGTTGATCTCCCGCGTCGGCTTGTCGCTGCAGTCGAGAGTGAGTGTTTCTACATTTTCCATATATGCACCTCTCCGGCGCCTGGCTCCCACACTTCAATATCCGTCAGTACGCCTTCGCGCAAAGACTGCGGATCGGAGGAGAGAGCAACAAGTTCGTCCGTCTCGGCGACCACCGCTGGCTTCGCGGCATAGGGGTCCTTGACCACCGCGAAACGGTCTTCTGTGACCGCGATATAAGTGAAACAGCCGTCCAGCTTCTCAATCGATATATGGAGCGCGTCCTCAAAGGAGGCGCCCTTCGACATTTCATCGATAAGCATGATGGGAATGACTTCTGAGTCATTTTGCGTCGCAAATTGGTAGCCCTTGAGAGCGTAATGTGAGCGCAGGTGATGATAATTGGTGATATGGCCGTTATGCATAATGGCGAGGTCCGAGTTTGCACGCGCCGTAAGCGGTTGGGCGTTGGTGAAATCGATATTGCTCTCGGTGGCGTAGCGCGTCAGACCCATGGCAAGACGACCATTATAAGATTTGAGGCTGAACTTATCGTCAAGATTGGCGACGCCGCCCATTTGCTTGAGCACCTCGAGATGGCGCCCGACGCTGCCCACGGTTATCGCTGGATCCAGCGTATCGATGGCGTTTACTAACTCTTGTTCAGAACCGGAATAGGAAATTGCGGCGCGGACATAGCCCTCGCCGTCGGTCGCCTGCTGGACTGTGCCGAGGCGGTCGAGCACCTCGATGATTGTCGCGCCGGCGCTGGGCGTTTCGTAATTGATGCCAACATAGAGGAGGTCGTCCTCGTTGGCGTGCCACAGTGCGACGCCTGTCGAATCCGGGCCACGGCGAAAAATGCCGTTGAGGATCCGATAGGCGATCTCGCCGGTCTTAGCGCCATGATCTGCCGTCTTAAAGTAGATGCCGCCAACGCCGCACATTATTTTTCTCCCATGTTATTTTTGGAGCGCGGTTGAGGCTGCAGGCGCCAATACAAAAAAAGGCGGCCGGCGAGCGGGCCAACCTCATTTCCCTTGATTGTTGCTTTCTCAGAAGGACTTCGGGTTCATAAAGCGTTTGAGCACGTTTTTAGTCATTCGCGATACGTTGTTACGATAATTATTGTGAGCCAGGCTGCCGGCCCAAGCTATGGAACCAGTGGACCAAACAGCACCGCCATTCTGGGTTTCGTGGAATGTGATGTCGGCCCGCACTAACTCGCTTTCATGGCCACCGAGGCCAGGCATGTTGAGCAGCATCTCCTCGCAAACCACGCGATAGATGTC
>CAYZDH010000094.1:0-9774 GCA_964477025.1 uncultured Rhodospirillaceae bacterium
AATAGCCGGTACCAAAGCCCTTGGCCAAAAACACTTGCGATAAGTCCCATATAAACAATGCCTAATATGGTCGGTGTTTTTGCCGCCATTAGGCCGTTCCACTGCCCCACTTCAAATACCCACGAAACTAAAAAGGCCATCGGAGCGCTAAAAATACACACCCAGGCATTTATGGACATATAATTTGTATTACCGAGCTGTCTGATTTGAATAGTCGCAATCGAAAAACACAAAGCGGAAATGACCATAAGGAAAAACATATCGCTGCGCTCTCCGAGCTGAGGAACACCGGAAATAATCGTAAGGCCCGCGAAAGCGAGGGCCACGCCCAAGATACGGCGCCACCCAAAAGTCTCCCCAAAAAATATCCATGCAAGTAGCGCTGCAAAGGGGACAGCGGCCTGCATTGCAAGCGACCCAGTGCCAGCCTCTACGTGCTTTAGGCCGACGAGTGCTAATCCGAAATGTAGGATACACATGGTGAAGCTGATAGCGAGGAGTGGAAGGATTATACCGCGTGGTGATCTAACAAACCATACAAGTGCCAAGGCAGCAATTGTCAGGCGCAACGCAAGCAAAAAATACGGTGGGATTTCAAGTGCGCCAATTCGCATAGCGATAAAGTTGCCACCCCAGATTGTTACAACTAAAAGAACTAGGCCTATATCGACAGGCCTCATGTTGTGACGCCTAATTGGTAAGTCAAACTATGCCACGCTGTTTGCTAATTTCATCGTAGGCGGCATTGATAGTAGCAATTTTCTCAGTAGCAACTTCAATGAAGTCTTCTGGCATGCCCTGGGCAATAAGCGTGTCAGGATGATGTTCACGAACCAGTTTACGCCATACCTTTTTGATTTCCGTATCGCTCATATCTCTTGTTGCGCCCAGAATAGTGTATGGGTCATCCATCGCGGCTCCCATATGGGCAACCCGCATTCGGTCAAAAGTTGCATCATCAAAGCCAAAAATATCCGAACATTTTTTTAAAAATTCAATTTCTTTAGGATGGGCGATCCCATCGGCGCGGGCAATTTGGAATAGACCGCCTAACAGTTCTTCGAGAACCGCAGGATTGTCCTGAAAAAGATTAGAAATTTGTTTTGCATACGGTTCGAAACCTCGGGAGTCTCTCCGCGCTTGATCGAAAACCCGTCCGACATTTTTTATTTCTTCAGATGGGACATGAAATATCTGCTTAAAAGCGTCGACTTCATCTCGCGTAACGGTCCCGTCAGCTTTTGCCATTTTGGCGGAAAGAACAATGATGCCAATGGCAAAGGTAGTTTGTCTCGCAAGACTTAGGTCATCGTCAGTCTCCCGTTCACCCTTGATCCGGTCATACGCATGGCCAGCGAGCCCTCCGATAAGGGCGCCGAGAGGGCCGCCTACCATAAGGCCAGCCGCCCCGCCTAAAATTTTCCCCCAAATTGCCATTGTTTATACTAACTAACGGAGCCCAATTTTACCGATGACGGGCAACCTAATAGCGAAATCCCCTGGGTCAATCCCGAAAGAAAGGCTAAGCAGGTTAAACTCGATGCCTTCGTTTACTGATATCAAAACACCTAAAACGCCTAAAATCGAAATCTGAATACCACTTCCGCTTGGGGCCCGACTAAAAATTTTACCACGCGGTAAGAAGTCCTTACCGATGGCTAATGGCGGAAGGTCGGTCCTGAGCTCTGGAACGTGCCTTACTATAAAGGCTGTGAAAGTATTACTATTTGGCCCTGGCCAAGTGGTGTAAGTGTTTACATAGGGGTAGGCTGCAGCTGCCGCCTTGATACCTTTAATTGCCTCTGTGGCCTTAGGTCCCCTTAAATCTGATAAGATTTTTGGTCGAGCGCCAAACCAGTAACGATCGGGTTCGTTCTGATGAATTTTTATTGCGCTGCCGCCATTAAGGGTATGCCAACCTATCACTTCATAGACAGTATAATTTTTTGCATGCTCCGGTTTTAGGGAAATCCAAGTGTGAACGGCAAATATTCCCCGCCAGGAAAAGGCCCGCGCTGAATACACCTGTACGACAGCCTCTGTTGTCGTTTCAGGTCTTGGCGCGATAAGACTACTATCGCGGGATGCACTTCGCCAATCAGCGGCCACGGCTTGAGCTCCAATCGCAATGGAAATTGGGTGGCAAAATAAAACCAAGAGAAGATAAAACTTTATTCGGACCCATTTCATATAGGGATAACGTTATCATTGCTCGTAGAGGGCAACAATAAAACTCGAAAAAATTTGAAAAATTGTTTTTTTAATCCTGATTGGCTTGTTTTCATCAGTAATGTTGTGGAGGTGCTTAAGAATTGTGTACAGTATTTTGTTTATGCCGTTCCGGATTCTAGCCCTTCGGGTCATGATTTGACACAAATGACTGATTTTAAAACTCTATCGCCCAAGAGGTTGCGTTCCGCTTGCCGTGACGGAACATTTGATGGTCCAACCTCTGGCTATGCTCCTGGTTTTGTGCAGGCGAATGTAGTGATCCTGCCTTCCTCATACGCTCAAGAGTTTGAGGAGTTTTGTAGAAGAAATCCGCAGCCCTGTCCGGTACTGGAAGTGCTAAGTGCAGGTGATTTTGAGCTAAATAAAATCGCGCCCAAAGCAGATATTAGAACTGATTTACCACGCTACCGTATCTTTCGTGATGGGCACATTCAATCCGAAGCCACGGATATTCTTGATTTATGGAATGAAAAACTGGTAACATTTTTGTTGGGGTGTTCGTTCGTTGCAGAGGATGCATTACTGAAGGCTGGGTTGTTGCTACCCCATATTTCTGAGACGGGGTTCGTTCCCATGTATCGGACAACATTGCCCTGTGAATCTGCAGGACGTTTCGAGGGGACGATGGTAGTCTCAATGCGCCCTTTTGAGTTAGAGGAAGCGGAGCGCGCAGTAGATATCACAAAAAGGTATCCAATGGCTCATGGTGCACCGATCCATATAGGGGATCCGGCCATTCTTGGGATAGAGGATTTGCATAATCCAGAATTTGGTGAGCCGGTCACTATGTCACCGGGGCAGGTGCCCGTTTTTTGGGCGTGTGGTGTGACGCCACAGATAGCTATTGCTAATGCTAAGCCACCACTCGCAATTACTCATGCCCCTGGGCACATGTTCGTTGCCGATATTACTTCCGAGTCCACAAGGATATAATCAGCATCAGGAACAAGGAGACTGATAATGTTACCAATGCCGATAGGTGATCTAAATGCGATTACCGCCGAACTTACTGCAACAGGTGACCGGGTGCGTGTGTTATGGCAAAGGCCGGAATCATTAGCCTTCGTAGCTCGTGGTAGGGAATACCGCAGTGAGTTTCATATCGATCCGGTAGATGAAGTAATGTACATGATCAAGGGCGAGATGAATCTTCATTATCGGATAGAGAATGGGAAAGAGGATGTAGTTGTTTTAAAGGAAGGTTGCAGTATTTATACCGCAGCGGGTATCCCCCATTCGCCGCGCTTTCCTCCCAATGCATTTTTACTTGTAATTGAGCGCCAGCGCGTTGAAGGAGAAATAGACAGGTTTCAATGGTTCTGTGAAGAATGTGACCACCTCCTTCATGAAGAACAATTTGTTGTGAGCGATTACCGCACTGACCCCGTTTCGGCAGCTTATCAAAAATTTTTTGAGTCCGAAGGATATCGCACCTGTAAAGCTTGCGGACATGTGATGCCTAACCCATTTGAGAATGGATAGATAAAAATACTATGCCAAAACAGATCATAACTTCGGCAACGACGCCAACCACGGGGTTCACTGACAAAGCCACACCTTCGCCATTGGCACAAGGTATCCGTTGGGGGAATATGCTTTTTTTATCAGGGCAGGCAGCGCTCGATCCAGAATCACGTGAAGTGGTATCGGATGATATTCAAGAACAAACACGTCAAACACTAAAAAACCTTGAAGGTGTTCTGAAAGAAGCTGGGGCAACCTTTGCCAATGTCGTTAATATGAGGGTCTGTCTGCGCGACGAGTCAGATTTTCAGAAATTCAATATCGCATTTTCAGAATATATGCAGGGAGAAAAAGTGACGCGAACATGCGTTGGTGGAAGGCCGCACAGGAGGGGTGTCAATGTGGAAATCGATTGTATAGCGATGTTTGACTAAGAATCCGAGAAGGGCGCCATAATGAGACAAGCAAAATTCGGTGAAATCATCATAGATAGGCTCATTGAAGTAGAGGGTCCCGGATATGCGCCAAATGTATTCTTCCCTGACGCTACAAGGGAGGGATTTGAGGGTGAGATGGATTGGCTGCTCCCGAATTTCTGGGACGTTGCCGCTGAGACCTATTTTCGGGCAATACAGAGTTATGTAGTTCGGACGCCGCATCATACAGTTCTAGTTGATGCCTGTGTTGGCGCTGACAAAGAAAGACCCTCATCACCCGCGTGGCATCAAATGAATTCAACCTGGTTGAACCAACTAATTTCAACCGGTATCCATCCTGAGGAAGTTGATTATGTCCTCTGTACGCATTTGCATGCTGATCATGTTGGTTGGAATACTCGGCTCGAAAATGGCCGGTGGGTTCCTACATTTCCAAATGCCAAATATGTTTTTCACAAAGAAGAGTTCAGATATTGGGAGAAGGTAGGCAAAAATAGTGGCGGACAGGGGTCGCAGGATGACTGCTTTGTAGATTCTGTCCTTCCGGTGATGGCTGCCAAGCAGGCTGTCCTTGTTGAAGCCGACTTTGAAATAGACAATCTATTCACTCTTGATCCGACACCAGGCCATTCGCCTGGCCACGTGTGTGTCAACCTTAACGCGAGGGAGCATCATATCGTGATGTCTGGTGATATTTTGCATCATCCCATTCAGATCGCATACCCAGAATGGAATAGCCGGTTCTGTATTGATCCCGATAGGTCAAGAGAGAGCCGTACGGGTTTTGTGGAGAAATATGCGGATACGGGTACACTTTTATTGCCTGCTCATTTCGCCAGCCCGACAATGGGGCGTATCGTGAGTAACGGTATTCGATGTAAATATCAGTTAGCAGATAGTTAAGCCGTGTCGAGCTTGCTCCTTAAAGATCTGAAAAATCTGCTGGGCGATCGACTTTCGACTGCTGAATCGGTTAGACATCATCATGGGAAAGATGAATCCCACCACCAATCTCAACCGCCGGATGTGGTTGTATTCCCAAGAACCGCCGAGGAGGTTTCAGATATTGTAAGGGTATGCGCTGGTCACCGGACGGCTGTGATTCCTTTCGGTGCTGGAACCTCGCTAGAGGGGGGCGTCGGTGCGGTTGGTGGAGGCGTGTCAGTTGATATGAGGGAGATGAACAGAATTATTCAAGTTAATAGCGCGGATCTTGATGTTACAGTCGAGGCAGGTGTAACCCGAAAGCAACTCAATACTCACCTCCGAGATACCGGGCTATTTTTCCCAATTGATCCAGGGGCAGATGCAACTTTGGGGGGGATGGCTTCGACTAGAGCATCCGGTACCAATGCAGTGAAATACGGCACCATGCGTGAAAACGTATTGAACTTAACAGTTGCTCTAGCAGATGGGCGCCTAATACAGACCGGAAATCGTGCTAAAAAATCGGCTGCTGGCTATGACCTCACGCGCCTATTTGTTGGCGCAGAAGGCACACTGGGAATCATTACGGAGGTAACTCTGCGTTTGTATGGTGTTCCTGAAAGGATTTCCGCAGCAGTCTGTGCATTTCCCTCCGTAACGGCAGCGGTGAACTGTTGTATATTAACGATTCAATCTTGCGTTCCTATCGCGCGAGTTGAGCTTTTGGATACGGCACAAATGGAAGCCTGTAACCGATACTCTGATCTAAATTATAAAGCAGCTCCCACCTTATTCTTTGAATTTAATGGCTCGCCCGCAGGTGTGAGAGAACAAGCGAAGACAGTTAAGGAGATAGCCGCTGAATTCGGGGCAGGAGAATTTCATTGGGCTGAGAAAACTGAGGACCGAAATAAGTTGTGGCAGGCCCGTCATGATGCTCTGTACGCTGCACTGGCACTTGTACCTGGCGCTAGTGCTTGGTCGACCGATGTTTGTGTCCCAATTTCTAGGCTGGCAGATTGTATTGAGGCTACACGTATAGATATTGAGGCTAGTCCGCTGACTGCAACTATTGTTGGTCATGTCGGCGACGGTAATTTTCATGTCATCTTCTTAATTGACCCGGATCGGCCTCAGGACCTTGATGAAGCCCAGCGAATTAATGACATTATGGTTTCACGAGCCATTGGGATGGAGGGTACTTGCACAGGGGAACACGGGGTTGGCGTTGGCAAGAGGCAGTATTTGGAACGGGAGTTGGGCCCGGCTTTGGAGACTATGAAAACTTTGAAGCGGGCTTTAGACCCTTTGAATATAATGAATCCTGATAAGGTCTTGCAGTTGAATATTTAAACTCAACATCCAATTACCAGGCAGCTTGGTGTTGAGGTCTTAAGGAATCTTTGTGCTTGTGATCCGCCGCAGAACTGATTAATTCAGAACAGCTCACCGGCAGTGTTTTTATTGGCATGAGAAAATTTTTCATTAGCATAAGTTTACTTTTCGTCCTCTTCGTTGGCGCAGTTATTGTGGTGCCTGAAGTTATCGATTGGAACCATTTTAAGAGTAAGATCCAAGACCAAGTAAAGCGTGCTACCGGTCGCACTATTATAATTGGTGGCGATCTAGACTTTACGTTTTTACCAGTACCACGTCTCTCAGCTAAAGATATAAGGTGGGCTAATATCAAAGGCGGCACATCACCGGTACTTTTCGAACTGGATGATCTTGACATCCAAATTCGGGTTTTTCCTCTAATAAGAGGGCGACTGGAAATATCCTCTATCGTACTGATTAACCCAAAAATTTTACTTGAAAGGCTTGCCAATAATCAGGTGAATTGGGACTCAACGCCCTTTAGCCAATCGGGGGGTATACCAAAATCCAATCTATTAGGGATTAAATCTATAGGAGTCTCTCCTGCGCCTATGCAACTAGACGAGTTATTGATCAAGAATGGCACGGTGGTTTGGCGAGATGCGATGGCGGGCTCTGAAGAACAATTAACCGAAATTAATCTGCGGTTGGACGCTCGTTCGCTTAACGGCCCCTTCGATCTGAGCGGCCATTTTTTGCTGCGAAATGTAAAAGCTAAAATAAACGCAGCCATCGGCGAACTTAAAAAAACGAGCGCCGCGCCACTTTCGTTGACCATGACATTACCCGAAGTTGGGTTGGAGGCCCGAATTAATGGTGGCCTTGTCGTTGTAGGACAACCTCCTTGGTTCAATGGGAAGGTCGAGTTAATTGGGAAGGAACTCGGAGAAACTATTAAGATGCTGACTGGCAGCAATAGCTTTTCAAGAGTGACTAATAAACCTTTTCTATTAAAAACCAATTTTCAAGGTGGTGAAACGGGCGGATTAATTTCTGGGATAGAATTCGAAACAGACGGCGCGCGACTAACCGGTACGATTGATATTGATCTTAGAAATCGCCCAAAGATAAAAAGCAAATTAGTAGCAACAAGAATTAATCTTGATGCATTGATACCAAATGCGGCATTCACAAAGTTGGTTCCAATCGGCAAGAGGGCAACAGAATACCCATCTAAATTAAGGAGGGTTAAGAAAACTGGTAAAACTAATCAAATCAAAAAAAATACTCCTGTGCTGCAGCCTCTCATAATGCCTGAATTGGATGGCCATTTTGAGCTTAAAATTGATGCTATTACCTACATGAGTAGAAACATCCGAGATATTGAGCTTTCAGCTTCTTTAGTAAAAAATATTGTTAAACTCACAAAGGCAAAACTATTTCTCCCTGGTGGAGGAGAGGTAACATTTACTGGCTCTCTGGCCGCCAGAAAGGGAAGGCCTAGCTATCAGTTAGCATTTAAAGCGAAGGCCGATAATTTCCGATCACTCCTGACGTGGCTCGGTTTTGATGTTGCAGCGGTACCAGGAGATCGCCTTCGAAGGCTCTCCTTTGAAGCCTTACTGCGCGGTGATGAACGCCAGCTGCAAATACAAAATGCGAGAATAGGACTAGATACTAGCCAATTCGATGGGGCGGTAACCGTTGCTTTGAGAAAGCGGTTTGCTTTTGGTGCGAGTATTAGGATTGATAAAATTGATCTCGATGCTTATCGAAAAATCTCGACTAAGATGAACGCAAAGCCGGGCAAGTTTAAGCAAAATGTCAATCATGATTTGAAGCCGTTAAAGCCCAAACTTGCCGAAGTAAATAAAACGAAAACTCATGAAAATTCGAAACCATTGGCGGTGCTTAATAAATTCGATGCTAATGTGAATTTACGTGTTAAGCGGTTAACGTTTAACAATACGCCACTTCGTGATTTGAAGTTTGTGGGTAGGCTTTTGGACGGAGTTTTAGAAATCAAGAAAGCTGATGTTGGCGATATAAGTGGAATGCGTGCATCTGTTAGCGGAGAGCTAGCTGACTTCTTAGAATTTCCGGTATTCAAAGGGCAAATCGTATTAGACACTCCCGATATATCCGGCCCGTTACGTTTGGCGGGCATCAGGCCAGCGGGAAGTACTAAAAAGTTAGGTAGGGTGAGGCTCCGGGGTACAACTGACTTTCGTCGAGATCAGGCAAGCCTAAATTTAGCATTGGACGCCGCGGGTGTAGCCAGCACGCTTCAGGGGGAGGTTTTAAATCTTAATTCTTCACCAAGGATTTATGCGGTATTTAAATCAAGACACAATGATTTATCGGAGCTACTGCGTGTCTTTGGGACAAAACCTTTTGCGCGTGAGCTTGGCCCTGCTCGCATTAAATTGCATGCGAAAGGCGACTTATCGAGTTTACTAACAAAAGCTGAGCTTGATGTATTAGGCGGCAAAGTGTTCGCGAATGGAAGAATCGGTAGCCTTGCGGGGTCGCCGGACTTGGATTTGGATGTCTCAACCGACCACCCATCTACAAATGATTTGGTTGAGTACTTTATCCCTGATTATTGGCCAGCTAAAAGACTGTTAGGTCCGATTTCAGTCCAAGGAAAACTAAGAGGTCAAAAACAAAGCTACGAACTAAGAAATATTTCACTTAATGTAAATGCGCTTACTTTAAAAGGAGATGGGGTCCTAAATACCAGCGGTCCTCGACCTCAACTGACTGCTACTTTTAGCACTGAAAAAGTCAACGTAGATCCATTTTTGCCCCATGAAACAAAGTCGAAACCACTGCTATCGAAGGCTGAAACTATTGATGGCGGGGCCCCTGGCTCTCGCGCAATTATAGAATCAAATAAGAAAAAAATTGCCATACCACAATCTCGATATTCTACGAATTCGATTGATACTGCTCTACTGGGGGCGATAGACGCAGATATAACCGTTTTCGCTAACAAGCTGATTTATCAAAAATTTGAAGTCGAAGGGCTGGAATTTAAGGCGACATTGTTTGACAAGCTTCTAACCGTTAGGGAAATCGCAGGTAAAATGTTTAAAGGCGCATTTTTATTGAATTTCAAGTTTAATGGCCGCCGGACGCCACGTCTTGACGGGCGGCTCGTTGTTTCAAAAGCTAATATTGGCAAAGCCCTATTACGGAACGGAATATTGGGTCTCAATGGAGGCATTACGGATTTTGATTTGAATTTTGGAAGCGTGGGCACCAACGCTTTGGAAATGGTTAGCGGCCTGAATGGCGAAGGGAGATTAATATCTCGAGGCGGTGTTGTTTCTGGAATTGATCTGAGGGCGATAAGTGACAGATTAAAGAATATTAAGGGCGCTACAGACCTGCT
>CAYZDH010000095.1:0-762 GCA_964477025.1 uncultured Rhodospirillaceae bacterium
CCGGATTAGCAACTAAAGGAAATGGATGCGGGCTATACAATAGCTGCAACAAGTCATAGGACCTTGTCCCTGCTTGAAGAGAGTTTATTGCTAAGGGCCCGGCAATTGTGAAAATCAAAGCATAAAAAAGATAATTTTTATAATTCACGTTGGGAAGCCACATTTAAAATTTGTTATATCTATTTGATCTTACGAATTAGCTTTACGACTGCAAGTAGCAAACACCGCCAGTGTCTTAACGCCGATTCTTGAGACGTTCGGCAGCCCTAACTAAAGCAGCGCGAATTCCTGGCTCCATCGCTGAATGCCCGGCATCGGGAACAACAACGTATTCAGCCTCCGGCCATGCCTCGTGCAAGGCATTCGCAGTTGTAATAGGGCAAACCATATCATATCGTCCCTGAATAATAATTCCCGGTAAATCGCGGATCTTGTCTATACCCTTGAGTAACGCATCTTCTTCCATAAACAAATTATTGACAAAGTAATGGGTCTCAATCCGTGCTAGCGCATAAGCCAATGCATCACTGCTAAAGGCCGCAACGGTTTCCGGACTTGGTAGTAAGGTTGAACACGCTCCTTCGAATGCGCTCCACGCGCGCGCTGCCGGCAAATGGACAGCAGGGTCTGTATTCATCAGCCGGCGATGATAAGAGGTTAAAATTTCAAGGCGTTCTTCATCCGAAAGCTGTTCAATCAGGCGGCTCCAATTTTCTGGGAAAACTGTCTTCATCCCGTAAAGAACCCACTCTAACTCCTTTT
>CAYZDH010000095.1:772-3442 GCA_964477025.1 uncultured Rhodospirillaceae bacterium
CAACACACCGTTCCGGATGCGCCAGACCATAAGCTAATGCAAGAGTGCTGCCCCACGAACCGCCGAAAACGAGCCAACGATCAATTTCAAGCCGCACCCGCAACGCCTCCATATCTTCTATGAGATGTTGAGTAGTATTGTCACTGAGTTCACCCTGGGGTTCAGATCGGCCTGCGCCACGTTGATCAAATATAATTATTCGGTATGCCGCTGGGTCAAAAAAACGTCGATGCACCGGTGTGGACCCAGCTCCCGGCCCACCATGCAAAAATACAACCGGAAGTCCCTGTGGATTGCCGGATTGTTCCCAATACATGATATGGGTATCATCCAGCTCCAGACGACCGGTCTCATATGGATTAATGGGTTGAAAAAGCTGTTCACGGGTCATTAACACAGACTCTCACCTCTACTGTACTAGGCTTAAATGCACCAATTACATCGTCTTAGGTAATTGATTAGATTCGCAGTATTCTATATCTGACCCCACAGCCGAAGGAAAGCCGGAGAGGACTCGAATTGTGCGTTCTAACGTTATAATAACTCTCTGCCTCTCTACTGGTATTTTCTTATCGACCTTATCAGGATGCACAACAAATCCCACAGACGGCGAAAGCGTCTTTACCGGATTATCCAGCGATAGGCGGGAATTAAGTCTGGGCCGCCAGCATCATCCACAATTTGTAAAAGCATTCGGTGGTGAGTTTGGATCACCAAAACTCAGGAAATATATCAATAGTATTGGCCAACTACTGGCGCAAACTGTCGAGCGCAAAAAGTTCAAATATACTTTTACTGTCCTTAATTCGGAGATCGTCAACGCTTTTGCGCTGCCGGGAGGTTACATCTACATTAGCCGTGGTCTATTAGCGTTAGCCGGAAACGAGGCCGAGATAGCAGGGGTTCTAGCCCACGAGTTAGGCCATATAAACGCTCTACATCATAGCCGCCGAGATGGCCAGGGACTCCTCGCTAACATTTTGATGGCTGGTGTTGGGATTGCGTCGGGGCAACATTCCACCAAACGATCCCAGGCTCTAGACCTTGCAAGGTATATAACCTCGGGGGCTCTTAGCGCTTATTCAAGAGAGCATGAGCTTGAAGCCGATAGGCTAGCGTTGCGCTACATGACGCGCGCTGGATACGACCCGAAGGCAATGGTCAGTTTTTTAAAAAAAATGCGATCTTGGTCGCGATTGCAGGCTAAGCGGTTAGGGCAAGCACCGGACAAAGTTGACGACTTCAATTACCTTGCAACGCATCCAGCTCCCGCGGAGCGGGTCCGTTTAGCCAGAGAGCTAAGCTCTAAATACAGGGTCCGAAACCCTATTCTAGAAAAAAAGGGTTACCTACAACAAATAGACGGCATTTTGTTTGGAAGTGATCCCGACCAAGGCCTCATTTTAGGGCAGGTTTTTGCTCACCCTAAGCTTAAATTCCGTTTTGAGGTCCCTAAAAATTTCCGCTTGTTTAATACGCGGAATGCCGTATTCGCTAAAGGCCCAAATGGAGCAACCATCAAATTTGATTCAGCGCGCAAGCCTTCCGATGGACCGATCACCTATTACCTTCAAGATGTTTGGTGGCGCAATCGCCAACTGCGCAACGTCGAAACTCTAAATATAAACGGTCTTGATGCGGCAACCGGGACCATTCAAATTCGTGGCGCTGATATCCGTGCGATAGTAATCCGTAAAAACTTGCAGACTATCTACCGATTTATTTTTAAGACCAAACCCGATGATACTGGAGGTTTAGCCCGCCCATTCCGCCGCACAACCTATAGTTTTAGGCTTCTAACTGGGCGTGAGGTTTCTAACCTTAAACCCCTGCGGATAAAAGTTGTCCGCACGAAACACGGTGACACAGTCTCCACATTGGCACGAGTGATGGCTGGCAGAGACGGATTCTCCGAGGAACGTTTTAAAGTAATAAACGATTTGTATGGGAATACCCAGGTTAGGCCCGGACAGCGGGTAAAAATCATCACACATTAGAATTAACATCAACGGATCCACGACCGATCGGGCTAATAATATTCTACCCATATCAAAAACTAAAGTTTTGTAAGTGGTCCACTAATTCTAAATCAACAGCCAAAACTCTCTATCTTAATCGGATGTTTGTTCGGCTGTTTCTTCAGCTGTTTTGTCAGCTGTTTTGATCAGCATTTTTTCTAGTTTTTCTATTGCTGCCGTTCGATCAATTTTTTCAACCAATGCAAGCTCAAGTGCCAAACGACTCATTGCTGCCTCATACATTTGCCGTTCGCTATAGGATTGATCAGGCTGATCCGGCGGACGATGCAAATCACGCACAACTTCGGCAATAGCTATTGGATCTCCGCTATTAATCTTTGCTTCGTATTCCTGCGCCCGACGGCTCCACATAGTTCGTTTAGCACGAGCACGGCCCTTAAGTGTTCCAACTGCCGTTTGCATCTTATCCTTGCTACTGATCTTGCGCAGTCCGGCTTCCTGGACTTTACCAACCGGCACCCGTAGTGTCATTTTTTCTGCTGCAAACCTAATAACAAAGAGTTGCAAATCAAAACCAGCCACTTCCTCTTTCACGATATCAATAACCTGACCCACCCCGTGGGTTGGGTAAACTACATAATCTTTAACCGAAAACGGTAACTTCTTAGCCTTCGGTTTAACTTTTGTTTTG
>CAYZDH010000095.1:3542-9745 GCA_964477025.1 uncultured Rhodospirillaceae bacterium
TATTTTCTTTTTAAAACATCTTGGTTTTGATCTATAGCCTTTTTACGTGCTGTGCCACGATCTCTATCCGTCACATAGATTAACTCTCCGATACGGCGCAAAAGCTGATCCTCAAAAGGGTCTACTTCACCATCAGCATAGGCAACCTTCCACAGGCATTCCATCAACTCAACTCTATCTTCGTAAGACAATCCGTGCCTAAGGGCTGAGGTAACACCGTACAACTGAACTGAGCCTTCAACTTCGGCTTCTGCCCTCGAAATTAATTGGCTGGCAATGGTTTCTTCCAGAGAAAACTTACTTTTTACGAATCGAATAATTCTATCGCGCTCTGCCTGGTCAAACTCCCTATCGACCATAGCAACTTCAACGAGTAACGCCGCCGCTGCGAGTTCCACATCATTAACGTTATCCCCTGACGCTATAGAGTCATCGCCCAGCCCCAATAATTCTTTAATCTTTTCAATCACCAGACATCCTTATTTCGATCACGTTTATCCCAATGTGCAACCGGCACCGGTCTGACACCCGGCACTCGCGGAACCCTTCGCGGCGCCTCTACTGATAAATCCTCATATAGGAGCTGCGCCTCAGGCGCAGGTCCCCGGCGCGTGCCTAACCCGAGGATTCTAACCACCCAAATACGGTGTGCTTGAGGAAAAGTCACGACCTGTCCCACACGGACACCAAAATGGGCCTTTTCGACCGTGACGCCATTCACTCTAATGCGGCCCGAGCCGCAAATTTTACTGGCTAACGACCGAGATTTAAAAAATCGCGCATGCCACAGCCATTTATCTAGCCGAATGGAGGGTTCGGATAGAGTCAAAATCTTAGTCCTGCGAGTTTAGCAAAGGGTGAGGTCGACGGCGATTTAACGATTTTAGGTTTCCGCAAGCCCGTTTTTGATAATGCTTTTGTCCTACCCCTATAGTTTTTAGGTTGCTGCTTGCCAGCCTTCCGCAGGACCGAGCCATCTGGACGGATAACATATCCCAACTGTCGGACGAGGGTCTGTGTTTGCGATAGGTTTAAACCTAGTGAGGACGGCAAATCATCCGGCAAAGAAAAAACTTCAAATTTACCCATACGTATGAGTTTGGTGGCAACCCGATCAAGAATATCCGCCCTGATTAGTAGGTCGCCGACCCCTACAAACCCAATCGCCTCATAAAACCCAGTCGCAACTTCTCCTTTGTTGGAAAGAGTCGTCAGCCCTGGAGGAGGCAAATTAGGAATCTCTTCGGTATTCCAAATTGCCCATAGGAGAGCTCGGAGAGCGCTAACACGGGGCTTCAAGAGCGAAGCAATAAAGACCGTCTGGGGTCCAATTCGTATGCGATTAGCGCGAAGCACAGTTTTGTCTTGTACTGAAAGAACTTTAATTTGGCCCTGGGCGCCGGATCGCTTGATAGACCCTAAACCCTCGCGCAACTGAAAAACTATACCGCGAGCCGGGCCCGTAAGTTTTTGAGTGGGGATCGTAACCAGGGGCGAAAAAGCCCGGCGCAATTTTTCATCAAACCAACGCACCAGACGGACCTCCACCCTATCCCGCAAGGTGGCTGGTAGTATGACACTAGTCGACACCCGTGGTCTAGGTGATAAGATGTCCCGCCCCCGAGAAAAATTCCCTAAGGGTTGTTCTTTCCAATAAATATTCCCATCATTAGATAAGTTAAAGTCGGCATCTTCAGCTTTTTCAAGCTCAGCAACACGGCGCCCTATTTCACGCTGCAAGCCACGGTGCGCTGACGCTGTCAGTAGACGGCGATCACCGGAAGTCGCTGACAAATCTGTTATAAAGCGAAGCCCTTCAAGACGACCGACAAACACCCCCTCCACAAAGACTTCGTTATCATCGGTAACATCGGCTTGAACATCTTTGCCGCGCGATCGGACAAGAATAGCGCTACGCCGATCAACAAAACGTTGGGTGAGCCGCTCGTGCAAGGCATCAGATAACCGGTCTTCGATAAGCCTTGCCCGGGCCTGCCAGCTGAATGCATCGTCAATCCAATCAGTGCGGTGGGAAATATACGTCCAGGTCCGAGTATGAGCGATGCGCGCCATTAACGTATCAATATCGCCATCAAACCGCTCAAGACGTGCCACCTGACCAGCTACCCAATCGGTTGGTAATCGCCCATCAACTGCCGCAAGGTGCTGATAAATTGTTCCCAATAACCGTATGTGTATTTCGGGCATTGTCTTCCGAAAATCGGGGATTTGGCATACTTCCCATAGCAGCCTAACCATATCTGGGTTTCCTGCTAGATCAGCAATTGACCTGTCATGCAAAAGGCGGCGCAATGCATCATGGTCTTCTGCCTCATGCACTCGGCGTAAAGCTCGGGACGGTGGCAAAGCATCGAGGCTTTTGAGAAGAGACATTGGATTTTTGAAATCAAGATCACTACTACGCCACCAAATGCTTCGTATATTTTGAAAGGAATGGTTTTCCACCGCCTCTACCGTTTCTGGATCAAGCGTGGCTAGTTCGGTTGCCGTGCCAAATGTCCCATCCTGCATATAGCGGCCAGCTCGACCCGCAATTTGTGCAATTTCATCAATAGCTAATTTTCGGCGTCGTAGTCCGTCAAACTTATGCAGCCCCCCAAAAGCTACATGATCAATGCTCATATTAAGGCCCATACCTATAGCGTCGGTTGCAACTAGATAGTCAACTTGACCCTCCTGGTACATCTGGACCTGAGCATTGCGGGTCCGCGGACTAAGCGCGCCGAGAACTACAGCAGCGCCACCCGAGGTGCTACGTATTTGTTCTGCAAGCGCGTACACATCACTTGTCGAGAAGGCTACAATTGCGCTGCGCCGTTTCATACGCGTTAGCTTCTTAGACCCACTATAACTCAGCTTTGAGAAGCGTGGACGAGAGACGAACTTAGCTTCGGGCACAAGATTTTTCAAAATAGGCCTTATAGTCTCAGAACCAAGAAACATAGTTTCCGACTGACCACGTGCCCGCAGCAAACGATCAGTGAACAAATGACCGCGTTCGGGGTCTGCACAGAGCTGGATTTCATCAACAGCAAGAAAATCCACTAGTCGAGTAATCGGCATCGATTCAACCGTGCAAAGAAAATATCGTGCATTTGGCGGCACGATCTTCTCCTCACCGGTAACCAAGGCGACATGACGACGGCCAACTAGAGCCGCAACCCGATCATAATTCTCCCGTGCAAGCAATCGGAGTGGAAAGCCCATCATCCCAGTCCGGTGACCGAGCATACGCTCAATCCCTAGATAGGTTTTCCCGGTATTGGTTGGTCCCAGAACCGCCGTGATTTTTGAAGAGTTAACTGGTATGGACATAGTTAAAGTGTGGCGACTCCTCGCACCGGAAACAAGTATTGATTACAATTCATTCCAATTCATAAAGGGCCCTTGCGGAGAAGGCGCCGAGGCCACATATTCTGCCCAACGAATCAACGGTGATTAGAAGAGAGATTGTTAAAAATGACTTCAGAAACCCTTAGCTTTCAAACCGAAGTTGGAAAGATCCTTAAAATTGTTGCCAACTCCCTCTACAGCGACCGACAGATCTTCCTTCGCGAACTAATTTCCAACGCTTCTGACGCCTGCGATCGTTTGCGTTACTTGGCCATCACGGAGCCTTCTCTAATAGCAGATGATACGGAATTTCGGGTCGAGCTTTCGGTCGAGAAGAAAGCTAAATTGCTGACAATCTCTGACAACGGTATCGGGATGAACCGGGAGGCCTTGATCGACGACCTTGGCACCATCGCCCGCTCCGGGTCCTCGGCTTTTATTGATGCGTTGAGTAACGAAAAGGAAGACGATGTTGCTTTGATCGGTCAGTTCGGTGTTGGTTTTTATTCCTGCTTTATGATTGCTGAATCAGTGGAAGTAACAAGCCGGCGGGCTGGGGAGGATCAAGCCTGGAGATGGACTTCAGACGGCGAAGGGCAGTTCACAATTGAAGAGGCAGAAAGGGATAGCCGCGGCACCTCCATCGTCATTAAGCTAAAAAAAGATGCAGCGGAGTTTTTGGAACCAACACGGCTCCGTCATATCGTCTCCACCTATTCAGACCATATTTCATTACCGATCATGATGGAGATCGACAATAACAAAGAGACACTTAATCAGGCTTCCGCTTTGTGGACTCGGCAGAAAAAAGAAATCAAAGCTGAACAATATACAGAATTTTACCGCCATATCAGCCATGCTTTTGACGAGCCGGCGATGACAATCCACTGGAGGGCTGAGGGTCGGGTGCAATACACCGGCCTGCTCTATGTCCCTTCCGTGCGGCCCATGGATATTTTTGCACCGGAACGGAAACACGGGGTCAAACTTTACGTCAAACGCGTCTTTATAACTGACGATTGTGACGGGCTCTGCCCGCCCTGGCTGCGCTTCATGAAGGGGCTAATTGATTCAGAAGACCTGCCACTCAATGTCAGTCGGGAGATGCTACAGAATAATCCGGCTCTGACGAGGATAAAAAAAGCACTGGTGAAGCGTGTGTTAAGCGAACTCAAGAAACTTTCAGAAAAAAAACCTGAGGAATTCAAAACCTTTTGGGAAAACTTTGGCGCAGTCATTAAAGAAGGTATTTATGAAGATCAAGAGAACCGCGAAGCCGTCCTCAAACTCTCGCGTTTTAACAGCACTCATGATGATGCACTGACTAGCCTTGAGGACTACGTAGGACGTATGAAAGAAGGCCAGGAAGCTATTTATTATATCTCCGGCGAAGATATAAGTGCCCTTGGCAAAAGTCCTCAACTCGAGGGCTTTCGCGCTCGCGGTATCGAAGTATTGCTGATGACCGATCCGGTAGATGAGTTTTGGCTGCCGGCGGTAGGTGAGCACGAAGGCAAACCATTGCGGTCGGCCACCCGCGCCGGTAATGACCTAGATACAATCAAAGAAGAGAAAACTGACGCTGCCGATGAAAAGAATGATAAAAATACAGACGAAGAAAATGTGCCGGGAATCGACGCCCTGGTTGCTATGGTCAAGCTAGAACTAGGCGATAACGTAAAAGATGTCCGTCTCTCCAACCGCCTCACAGACAGTCCGGTCTGTCTCAGCGCGGAAGAAGGCGATATGGACATCCGTCTCGAACAGTTGTTACGCCAGCACAACCAACTGAATGAGCAAGTCGCACGGGTATTAGAAATCAACGGCAAGCACCCACTCATCACTGCGTTAGCAGGAATTTCGGGTGCTGATGGCGCTGGTACCAAGGTCAGTGATGCGGCATGGTTGCTTCTTGACCAGGCGCGTATTCTTGAAGGGGAGGCTCTGCCCGACCCTACAGCCTTTGTTCGCCGAATGGCAGATTTAATGGCAAAAGGCGTAAACGCTTAATGACAAGTTGGAACCACGAGACCGATAGCTGTTCTTTTGGAACCATCAATATTGGGCGCGTTGTTGATATGGAAAATGTCGGCTTTGCCGCCTCAATGCTCTATCCCGATGCAACGACAGAGAAAATTCGTTCGCTAAGCCAGCGGTTTGGATCGCAACATATCAATCCTGATACCCTGGACCTTTATCTGAGTTTTCACGCATATGTCATAAAGACAAATAACCATATTATTTTAGTAGATGCCTGTGTCGGTAACGGTAAGGAAAGACCGGGACGCGAGATGTGGACAAATCGATCGGGGCCATTCCTTGATAATCTCGCACGGCATGATGTAAACCCAGACGATATTGATTTTGTTATGTGCACCCATATGCATGCCGACCATGTCGGATGGAATACAAAAAAGGTGAATGGTGATTGGGTGCCAACCTTTCCCAATGCCCAATATCTTTTTGCAAAACGCGAATACAAATTCTGGGAAGAATGCCAATCGAAAAGCCAAGATCCAATCATGTATGGATCTTATGCCGACAGTATCCTACCAGTTATAAAATCTGGACAAGCTAAGTTAATTGGGAGCAATCACGAAATCACCACTGGGATCAATACAGAACCAGCTTACGGCCATACACCGGGCAATATGATACTAAACGTCAGTGAGGCATCAAAAACCCACGCGGTTATCTGTGGTGATGTCATGCATCACCCCGTGCAACTTGCACATCCTGAATGGTCTACTTGTTTTTGTGAAGACAAACAAATGTCGCGTGAAACGCGCACTGGTTTGCTGGATCGATTTTCTGACAGTGAAACCTTTATTTTGCCCGCCCATTTCCAG
>CAYZDH010000096.1:0-9570 GCA_964477025.1 uncultured Rhodospirillaceae bacterium
ACTGGTCGCTGAAAAAGGTTGGGCATGGATGGATCAGGTATATGTTGATGGTTTTCAACCGCATCCACTAATCTTTCGCGTATTTCCGGATTATTTAAATATTGTTTTTGCTCATATAGTGTTTTAGACCGAAATTCACGCCATTCCGGCACATAGTCATAGGGCGTCATGGTCTCGAAGGAACGAAGAGAACAATTCCAACTGGCGGTGCCCTGCATCATTGCACTACCGCCACCCGCAACAATCTCGTCAACCAAACCAACCTGCTGTCGCCAAATATCAGGGTGAGATGGACGATACCAAGTGTTACCAAAAGTAACCCTAACCCCTATATCAAGCGCTAACTCTTTAATACCTTCAAATTCTTTCCTACGCTCAAAGTCGTCCGAAATAGTATTCTCCCGCGCAAGCTGAAAAATACCATTACCAAGTTTTTTCATAACTCTTGCAAGTCTAGTGACTTCATTCCATCCGGCCAACCTGCTAGCAACGGGTTTGCCTTCCGGGGTACGATGCGAATTTGTGCGAGAAGTAGATAAACCAAGTGCACCAGCACGAAGGCTATTTTCAAGCTCTCTCTCCATCACAGCCATATCCTGATGAGTTGCCTCTTCTTCCATCGCACGATTGCCCATGGCATAGGTGCGAAGGGCTGAATGCCCTACAAAGCTCGCATAATTAAGACCCTTTGGTATCGCATCTACAACATCAAAATATTCAGAAAACGTCTCCCAAGACCATTCTATCCCTGCATTCATAGCCTCAGGAGAGATATCTTCCGCTCTTTCCAAGTTGTTAAGTACCAGGTCCTTATTAGCTTCAGCACAAGGTGCCAGCGTAAAGCCACAATTACCCATCACTACGGTGGTCACCCCATGCCAACAGGAATTACTGCCAATGTCATCCCAAAATAGTTGGGCATCCATATGAGTATGGCCATCGATAAATCCCGGAGATACAATCAATCCAGCAGCATCGATTTCCTTTTTGGCAAGTTCACCATTAAGCACACCAATTTCAGTAATTTTATCATTTGTAATAGCAACGTCAGCCCGAATGCCCGGTAAACCTGAACCGTCGACTACTGTACCGCCTCGAACAATTAAATCGTGGGTCATAATTATTACCCCCAACAAGGATTCTCTAGCGTAAACTTAATAAAGTATGAAGGTAATTTAGGTAAAATTAAACTGGAAGATAATTATAAATTCACCTTGATGCATTAAGTATTAGGTAGCGCCTTTTCCGTCACCACCATCGCGGGGAATGGCAATGCGGTACAAACTTAATCAAGAGAATTCATCAGCAAATGAGATCTTAAATAGTCGTAGTAGATCACCCGCAATTCATTATTGGTTTTAATGATTTAGGTTTGTGGTCTCCTCCAATAGCTCATAGGTGCGCCTAAAACCCTAGTGTGCTCTATTACATTAAATCGTTTAGCAAACGAGTTAATCTCTCTCTAGCGGGGTTAGTGCCGTATGGAGCTATCCGACAAGACAAAACCAGAAAAAAATTAGTGACCTCAAGGGTTACAATGCTGCATATAGACTAACTGCATAAATAGCCGATATAACTTATCGGCTATACTAAGTTTGATAGGACGGCTTGCATCCTATTTTATAGAAAAAATAAGAATTCGGGTTAGAGGAAACTTTTTATGAAATTGCTAACAATAAACGCTGCAATCATAGCAGTAACAATAACTGCGTTCAGTTTTAATACCACATCTGCACTTGCCAAATGCGGCGATATAAAAATCGCCGGAATGAATTGGGCGTCTGCCCAACTAATGGCTAACGTAGATAAAATTATTCTGAAAAAAGGCTACGGCTGTAACGCAGAAATTGTTCCAGGAGATACTATGCCAACCTTTACCTCTATGAGTGAAAAAGGAAAGCCGGACGTAGCCCCAGAAATGTGGATTAACGCTGTCCGGCAGCCTTTGAAAAAGGCTATTGATTCTGGACGCCTCCTGGCAATCAATAAGGCGCCTATCACCGGATTAGGAGAAGGTTGGTGGGTAACACCGAGCGTTTTAAAAAAATATCCAAAGCTAAACACCGTCGAAAAGGTACTGAAACGCCCTGATCTCTTTCCTTATGCGGAAGACCGGTCAAAAGGTGCTTTCATGGGGTGTCCCGCTGGCTGGGGATGTCAGTTGGCTAATGCAAACCTTTATCGAGCATTTCAAATGAAAAAGAAGGGCTGGGTCCTAGTAAATCCCGGCTCAGGAGCAGGTCTAAAGGGGTCCATCGCCAAAGCGGCTAATCGAGGTGAGAACTGGTTTGGATATTATTGGAACCCTACCGCCATCGTCGGAAAATATAATTTGATTATGCTACCGTTTGAGGCGAAGTGGGCTGGAACCAAAAATTGGGATGGTTGCATAGTTAAACCCGAACAGGACTGCGCCAATCCAAAGCCATCATCATGGACAAAGTCGGAAGTACGAACCGTCATAACAACAAAGTTTGCAGAACGTGGGGGTGTGGCCGCAGCATACCTAAAAAACCGTATCTTCCCCGGGGGTGTAATGAACAGCATGCTGGTGTTCATGAATAATAAAAAGGCAAATGGCGCCGATACGGCCATTGAATTTTTAACCCGCCATAGCAATGTTTGGACTAAGTGGGTAACAAAGGACGCCGCAAAGAGGGTCAAGGCAGGGCTTTAACCTCAACCAGAAATGTCAAAGAGGATGACAAAAAGACCGCCCGTCCCCTTTGACTCATTTATTTTGGAGCTCTTATGAGTTTCTTCGATGATTTTCCAGCACTTGGGCGACGGGATCTTATGGAATTGCGTCGCGCAATTGATAATGGATTTCGTGATTTTTCACGCGAATATGGTGAAGCGTTAGAAAATTTTTTTGATCCGCTTCTTCAGTTTCTCATCTGGTTAGAAAAAATACTGATTTTTACTCCATGGCCGGTGATTATTCTCACTGTTGGTTTTTTAGCTTGGGCAGGTTCGCGCAGTAGGATCATTGTTATTGGATCGGTCCTCTGCTTTTTGGCTATCGGCTACCTGGGTATGTGGGAGGACACGATGGCAACCCTCGCAATTATTTCTGCCGCAACGCTTATTTGTATTGGAATTGGAATTCCCATTGGAATTCTGATGTCTCGTTCTGATCGAGTTCAGAGCTTGGTAACACCGGTACTGGATATCATGCAAACCATCCCCTCTTTCGTCTATTTGATCCCAGTCGTCATGTTACTTGGGATAGGAAAAGTACCCGGACTATTAGCCGTGTGTATTTATGCACTGCCGCCTATCGTTCGACTTACCAATCTTGGAATTCGTCTAGTTGATAAGGAGGTTCTCGAGGCATCTGACGCCTTCGGGGCTAGTCCACTCCAACGTCTCATTGGAGTGCAAATTCCACTCGCATTACCCAATATATTTGCTGGAGTAAACCAGACAATCATGATGGCATTGTCGATGGTTGTGATTGCCTCAATGATCGGGGTAAAAGGCCTAGGTATCCCTGTCTTGCAGGCGGTTTCAAATCAATATTTAGCGCTTGGCCTAATGAATGGCCTAGCCATTGTAGCACTCGCAATTATCTTTGATCGTGTTACCCAGCGCCTAGGTAAACGCCTTCAAAAACATGGGGATATCGATCACTGATGTCCGATACGGCTATCAGTATACGTAATCTGTATAAAATTTTCGGATCAGACCCCAACGAAGCAATGAAACGTGTCCGAAAGGGAATGGAGAAGAACGAGTTACTCGAATTAACCGGGCATGTGCTTGGGACCTGTGATATTTGTTTAGAGATCAAAAAAAACAAAGTTCAGGTCGTCATGGGACTTTCCGGCTCTGGAAAATCCACTCTGATCCGCCTAATCAATCGACTAATTGAGCCCACCGCCGGGCAAATATTGATCGATGGTGAAGATATTCTCTCTATGAATGCTGTTGCGCTCCGGGAAATACGTAGGAATAAAATATCTATGGTTTTTCAGAGCTTCGCGCTTTTTCCACATCGTACCATTATTGAAAATACTGGTTATGGTTTAGAAGTCCAAGGGGAAAACCGACAGAATATTAAGAAAGCTGCCACACGTTGGATTAATCGCGTTGGGTTGTCTGGGTATGAAGATTACTATCCGGCACAGTTATCAGGGGGAATGCGACAGCGTGTAGGCCTAGCAAGAGCGCTCACCACTGATGCAGACATTCTACTAATGGATGAGGCATTTTCCGCCCTTGACCCTCTAATCAGGACCGAGATGCAAGATATTCTTCTCGATCTACAAGAAGAGTTAAAAAAAACAATTGTTTTCATCACACATGATTTAGATGAGGCACTGCGCATAGGAGATAGTATTGCAATTCTTCGCGATGGAAAAATTATCCAAACCGACGATCCCCAGAAAATTTTGTTAGCACCCGCGGATACACACATAGCTGATTTTATGAAGGACATAAACCGAGCGCGCATCCTCCGCGTCCAGTCAATAATGGGGCCTTTGGATGTAGACGCTGATGGACCCCACATGTCCGAGTTTACAACCCTAGAGGAGGCGCTCCAGGCATTTGGAAATCTTTCTGTAGAACAGACAATAATAGTTGATCAGGACGGTGAAAAAATAGGGACTCTCACAATAGATCAATTGATAAGAGCTATGAAGCGCCCAGAGATCGAAAAAGTAAGTTAGGGATCCAAGCAGACTAGATACCGCAGATTAACCTCCCAAAAAGCTTTCCATTTAATTCAACGAAAATGTATCCTCATAGGAATATTTAGACACTATTTTTAAGAGTAGTTGTTTTAGGGTGGCCGCAAAAAGCTTACATATACGGAAAGGTTTCGCATGGGAATCGTCACTGATATTATTCTACCGATTGGGCTAGCCTTCATAATGTTTTCGCTAGGACTTGGCCTGACCGTATCTGACTTTGCGCGAGTAGTAAAAGCACCTAGAGATTTTATTATCGGTGCATCCGCACAAATTCTTTTACTACCCACGGTCGCGTTTTTACTGGTTACCTTAATGGACGTGCCACCGGAGCTAGCACTGGGCGTGATGATCATTGCGGCAGCGCCAGGTGGCGTAACATCAAATATATTGACGGCTTTTGCCCGAGGTGATGTCGCACTTTCAATATCCCTAACCGCTGTTATCAGCCTACTTTCAGTAATTACCATCCCCATTATTGTTGTCTTCGCCTACAACCATTTAATTGGAGGCGATCCGGGTTCGATCTCAATTATGGGTACGGCATTAAGCGTATTTTTAATTGTAACCGTCCCTGTTATTCTTGGCCTATTGACGAGACATATTGCAAATAATTTCGTAGCCCGTTTTGCTTCCAAGGCGAATGCCTTATCAGGCGCTCTTTTCGTCACAATTCTTGGGGGGGCGATATATCAGGAGCGATCTAATATCGTAGATTATTTTGCCCAAGCCGGCCTAATAACCCTTACACTGAATATTATCATGATGGCCTTAGCATATGTAATCGCGAGACTTTTTGCATCCGGCAAAAACCAACGCATTGCAATATCAATTGAATGCGGATTACAAAACGGAACTTTAGCAATCGCCGTCTCGACGCTTTTATTCGGTGGCGGACTAACGACTATTCCAGCGGCAACATATAGCCTTATTATGTTCGGAACTGCTTTGCTATTCATCGCATATCTTCGGATTACTAAGCATTAATTAAGAAAAGGATTAATACCTTTATGCACACCCAATATTTCATTGACAAAAAAATGATGAATCAAAATTAAGTTTTGTTTTCGGCCTAGACGCGACGCAAATCACTTAAAAAATTTAGATTAATTGCTCAATGATGCTTAGAGCGTTAGAGATATCACGTATCGTCAGATCTTTTCTTTGAGAAATTTTAAGTCGCGGCACCAAAGGACTTCTTAAAAAAAGCCAACCAATTACCGCCCATTATTTTTTCCACATCTTCCTCTAAAAACCCATAAGCCTGTAGCCCCTTTACCAGATTGCCAAAGTCCCGATTTCCACCAAACCAAGACGGCATAAGTGGAAAACCTGCATCCGATGCTGAACCTTCTCCGTAATCAACTTCCTTCGTCCACCGCCCTACGCGCATCCATTCAACTACTCTATCAGGCTGTCCCTGACATAAATCGCTACCGATACCTATATTATCGACACCCATTAGTTCAGCGGTACGGGCAACCATTTCGCAGAAACTATCAATCGTACAGTCAGATTTTCCTTTAAGATGATGTGGATAAATCGAAAAGCCCAACATGCCGCCTGACTCGCCTAACGCTTTGAGGACCTCGTCGGATTTATTACGAAGGGCCTGATGCCAGAAAATTGGGTTAGCGTGAGTAATTGCAATTGGCCTTTCCGAAATTTCGATTGCATCTAATGTTGAGCGTTCTGCTGAATGGCTCATATCAACGACTAGACCAACCCGGTTCATCTCAGCGATAACCTGACGTCCCATACGAGTGATTCCAGGATCATTATCCTCATAGCACCCGGTTGCGAGCAGACTTTGGTTGTTATAGGAAAGCTGCATAAAGCGAGCCCCAAGTTGATGGCAAATTTCAACCAGCCCAATATCGTCTTCGATTGGCGAGCAGTTCTGAAAACCAAAGATTATTGCGGTGCGTTTTTCCTTTTGAGCTCGGCAGACATCATCTGCCGTACGCCCGGGTAAAATAAAATCTGGAAATCGTTCAAATAAGCGGTTCCAGTCGGCGATGTTTTCGACGGTTTCACGAAAATCCTCGTGATACGTGACGGTCACATGTACAGCACTGACACCGCCTTCTCTCATTTCTCGAAATATTTGTTCGGACCAGTTTGCATATTGGCAGCCATCAATGATGATCATTTTTTACTCATTTATTCTGAAATAACGGGGATTGCCTATCATTTTATCGCGATATAGTAGAGAGGGGTCTATTATGCCCTGCTGGTTTCCACTAAGCCAAGAGAAGAGGTTGTTATGAGTAGTCCCATCACGCCCGAAGACCGACTGCATGCCGCTGGGTTGGAATTACCGGCCCGCGAGGGACCAGCCTATGACTATCTTCCTGTAAAACTACATGATGGGATAATATATCTCGCCGGTACACTTGGGAAAGAAAATGGGACAGTTCAAAGGCATGGTAAAGTCGGAGCTGAGATAGAAGAAATAGAGGCCAATCGACAAATGCGGATCTGCGCGCTTCAAGCACTCAACTGGTTAAAAGAGGCCGCCGGCGGAGACCTAAGTCGTGTTACCGGTATCCTTCAGCTAAAATGCTATATCGCGTGTACGGATGATTTTGAAGGCATATCTCGCATTGCTGATCAGGCAACCGAGGTTTTTGTCACGGCATTTGGCGAAGCAGGAAAACATCCCCGCAGCGTATTGGGCATGAAACGCCTACCACAAGACGCACCCGTAATGATTGATCTTATAGCCTACACTCAGTAGCAATCGTCAAACCATTTGGACAGCTGGTATGCAAAGGGGATTGCTGTTTGACCAAATTCGTAGCCGTTTTTAAATAAACTTAAGATAGAAAAAATTCGGTGATTAATAAAGTCGGTCTTTCAAACGCTCCTGATAATCAGCTTCATATTTCTCTGCATACGCCCCATCGCCGCCATCACGGTAGGCCGCAAAAGTTCCACTATTAGGGACACCATCTGGTACACCCTTTGCTGCTTCCGACCACAATTTAGAGCGCACAAAGGCTTTTGGGCAATGATGGAATGCCTCTTCAACTTCTACAACGATTACCGCACGCGGCCTCTTATTATGCACAACAAAGCGATCCAAAAGACTTGGATCTACACTGATCCTTGCCTTTCCATTAACCCGATAGGTCACGTTAGCACCTGGGATCATAAAAATAATTCCAACCTTAGAATTTGAGATAATATTCCGAATACCATCGACCCGATTATTACCAATTCTATCGGGGATCAACAAAGTCTGATTATCAAGAATATGAACAAAACCTGGTGCGTCACCCTTAGGCGAACAATCCACTCCTGCATCACTCGAAGTAGCCATTAGGAGGAATGGGGATGCCTCTATAAATGCCCGGCCCGGTTCAACGATATTTTCCGTCTGCTTTTTAACAGCGGATTCTAGCGGCGCACCATAAAGCGCCTCAACTGCTTCAATTGTATTAACTGAGAATTTATCGTTGTGTTCAACAGAATCCATTGCCATCCCCTTACTAAATTATTATCAAATTGTTCTAAATTTTCCGCTCCAAACATAATACTCACTGGCCTAACATTAGTAATTACAAATTAATTAAATAGGAAGTTTTCCTGAAACAACAGAAGGAGACACTCATGACGGTATTGATAACTGGGGCCGGTCTTATCGCTACCCATGCCGCCGCCGCATTAGCCGCTCGCCGCGAAAAAATTGTCTTTTACGATGTAGCACCTAATTCGTCATACATCGACTTAGTGATGGAAGGAAAACCCTATTCTATAGAAATTGGAGATATTCTTGATTTACCAAATATTCTTCGTGTTATTAAACAATATGATGTAAAAGGGATTATCCATACCGCTGCAATGCTGCCCGAACGAGCACGAGCCAATCCGTCTCTTTGCACCAGGGTCAACGTTGACGGCTCAGTTAATATCTTTGAGGCGCATCGTCTTACAAAACTAAAACGTACTGTCTTTACAAGCACTATTGGAGTTTTTGACTCAAGCGTACACGACGGACATCCATGGACAGAAAATCACCGCTGGGGTCCAAATTCATATTATGGGTCTACTAAGCTTGCCGCAGAAATGATGGGAATGCATTACGCACGCGATTACGGAGTAGATTTAATCGCCGTCCGTTTCTCATCGGTTTATGGAGTTAGTCAGTACTACACCTCAAGGGCATCTGAGTTAATGCGTGATCTAATTGAGCCTATGGCCTTAACCGGAAAAGCCGTAATCCGGCGACAGGTAACTGACATTAACCAATACCTTTACGCCATGGATGCCGGAGAAGCTATAGCACTAGCATACGGACTTAAGCGCAACTCACCAAAACGAATATTCAATATCAGCGATGGAAAGCTTATAGGTCTTCGGGAGATTATGGGGATTGCCGAACAAAATATTCCGGGCGCATCGATTGCAATCACCAACGGTGCCTGGAGGAAATCTAAAGGTACTAAATTCGTACCTGAACCTTTTAACTTAAGCGCCGCACGAAAACATTTAGGATATAAACCTAAATGGCCGATGGGTAAGTCTATAAGACACTACGTAGCAAAGGTACATGAAAGGGAAGCGTTAAGGTAATAATAATGAAATAGAAAATATGCATCAGTTAAAATTTTTCATGATTTTAATTAGTATTATCTTAGTTAAGCCTCCTACTAATCGACCGAATAAAACCACATGTATTTTTTAGCCTAAGTTTTGGCTATTTTTAAATTTCTTTAACGGTGCCTACTTCTATTAAAGTCTTCGCCGACTTCTCCATACAAGCACCGAGGTAAAAAGGGATAGGCGTTTGTAATGAAATAGACATATTTTCCTTTTAAGTTACCTCCATTACATCGGTCCAGTTTTCCTTCACCCCCTACATAAACATAAT
>CAYZDH010000097.1:0-9556 GCA_964477025.1 uncultured Rhodospirillaceae bacterium
TGGGTGAATACCAAGCTTTACCAAAGATGGTGCAATCATGGTGGCGAGCAATAGTTTAATCGCAGAGGTTGTCATACCCATCCCCAGCAAGATTGAAACAACCGCAGTCAAAAGTAATAATAGGATTATGCTATCTTCCCCGACCGATGCCAGCAGTAATGTTAATGCTTGACCGAGGCCCGTGCGATCGAGATTAGAAATAATTAGACCTGCCATGGCACCAATGGCAATAATATCAGCAGAAGATCTGCCACTCCCCGCCACGGAGTCCCATAATTGGGAGATGCTTATCCTTTTACCCTTATACCCAAAGATTAAACTGACTGCGGCAACAGAAATAGCGGCCCAAAAGGCAGACTCTTGTGGAGGCAAATTAAGAGAAAACAGGGTCCAGACTAGGATAACGTAGGGTAATAAGAAGAACCACCCCTCCTTCATCACGTTATACATTAGTGGTATGCGATCTTTAGGTAAGGGCGCTATTTTATTTTTTGCTGCTTCCAAATCAACCTGCACGAAAACAGCTAGGTAATATAGCGCGGCGGGTATCAGAGCGGCGAGAATAATTTCGGTGTATTCTAACTCGAGGATTTCTGCCATCAAAAAAGCTGCAGCCCCCATAATGGGCGGCATAATCTGGCCACCTGTCGAGGCAACAGCTTCGATGGCACCTGACGTTTTCCGGTCATAGCCTGCCTGCTGCATCAAAGGGATAGTGATAACACCTGTAGAAGCGACGTTGGCAACAGCAGAGCCAGAAATCGAACCAAAAAATCCTGAGGCGACAACTGCAATCTTTGCAGAACCACCACGAGACCGTCCCATCATAGCCGCCGCTAATTCGGTAAACCACTCGGATGCTCCCGTATGGAGCAAAAGCTGACCCATCCAGACAAATAAAACGACAGTGAGTACGATAATTTTTAGTGGCAACCCAAAGAGTGAAGCATTGTTTGTACCAAGCTCTGCGACGAGCCTGTAAGGCTCCTGTTCTACACCTTTGAACATCTCGCCTGGCACCAAATGCCCCACGAATGCATACACGACAAATACCGAGAAGATGATTGTTAGGCTCAAGCCCGCCGTCCGACGCAGTGCCTCCCAAGTCAATGGCAGAAAAACAACACTGATCCAAAACATTTTAGGGCGCATTTCATAAGGATTTAATTCAATTTCCCCATAAATAAATAGCAGGTAGCCCGCGGCGGCGACCCCAAGGAGTGCTAAGCTCACATCATACCAGGGAATATGTAGGCGTGTCTTTCCACCCCCAGCCGGGTACCGAACAAATACAATGCCCAGCATCAACCCGAAACACGCAACCATTGCGTGCTCATCAAACCATTCAAACCCCAATCTCAACGGCAATTCAATCGCCCAGCTAAGAGCTACAAGCGTAATAAGCGCCCCAAGTGAAAGACAGAGTTTCTTAACTAATGCGCTCTCATTCCACTCACTGAGAAGAGAAACTCCTTTGGTCTTCTCCTGTGCTTCTGAAGTTGTTGACGTATTGGGCACGTCCGAGCCTCCACTCAAAGTTAACGTTTATTAGTTGATGTTTTAATTTTAATATCAGCAAGAAAAAACCCGCGCCCAAAATCTGGGCGCGAGCACATTTCATTCGTTACATACGTCTATTAAGCTTATTTTAGCGAGACCAAAGGCCAGCCTCTTTATAATATTTTACCGCTCCAGGATGGTAATCATACCCGTGATCCTTTTGGAGCCGTTTGTTGTCCTTATAAGAGCGCCACAATGGGCCGCCTTCCTTAAGTTGCTTAGCTTTAGTATGCATGACCTTAGCAACCTTATATGCAGCAGCATCGGAAAGTCCCTTGTGCGTCCAAAGCAAGAAGTCATAGGCGACAAAGTTAGTGGGAGCGAGCACACCCGTCAGGCCTTTGGCGGGCTTCACAACCTGCCACTCAGATTTAGGATAGAACACTTGCATCCGTTTCAGGGCTTCCGGAGAAGGATCGAACGATAAATGACGCACGCCGCCTTTGATCTTTGCATTCATTTGTTTTACGAAGCCAGAGCCGGCAGCGGCAATAGCCATATCAATCTTACCGGCGATGAAAGCACGCCAATGCTGCACTAGGCCGACTTGCGGCACCTTTTTGACTTGATCATAGGTGACGTTATCAGTTGCGAGTGCGCCACTTGTCACATTCACGAAGAGTGGTGCTCCCTTAAATCCGGAAGCTATTCTTTTCCCTTTAAGATCAGCAACCCTTTTAATCCCTGAATTAATAGCAACGACAGGACTAACCGTGAATTTCATCATCGTCGCGATTAGGCGCAGATTTGTATATTTTCTGCCCTTTGAGAGCATGATTCCCTGTTGAGCCATGTGATATTGCGTAATATTTGAAATTCCAAAAGCAAGCTCGCCAGCATTTACCACTGGGATGTATTGCTGAGTGCCGCCCATGGTTTGCTTGCGCATTTGAATTCCAGGTGCATGCTCAGAGACAGCCTTAGAAATAGTGGCTGTGATTTGTGAAACCGCACCGGCTTTCGTGGAACCAATACCAAAGGTCTGCGCAGACACGGCACTTGTTAGCCCAATCGTAGCAGCGGTTGCGAGAGTTAAAGATAAAAATTTCATAAATTTCTCCGTATAAATAAATTTTCTATTATGCAGTCGGCGGAATCTACACGCCTGTAGCAACGCGTCAAACAAAAGATGACGCTAATGATAAATCGACTTTATCCAACAACGGTATCTAAGAAACTTAACACTGCCTGATTAAACTTTTCTGGGTCTTCAGTTGCTGAGTAATGACCCACACCAGGAATTAGACAAAATTGGGCATCTGGAAGAGCTGCCACTACAGTGCGACAAATATTTTCTGAAGCAATAGGGTCATCAGCACCGCACAATACAAGAGATGGGGCCTGAATTAAGGCCGTATCTTCAAACAAATTTGCCGTACTAAGCATTTCTACAGCTTGACGAAATCCAGCGGGCTTTACCTTAGCCATAATACCTACCGCCACCTCCCTTGCCGCCTCGGAAACATTAGGGCTCATTATTGCGGGGCCTTTTTCACGGGCAAAACGTTTAGGGCCCAGGGCTTCAAAAACCTCTATGCGGCCACGTTTGGCCTTTTCCCTAGCCTCTTCCTCTAAGCTGCCGAGGCCGGTCAAACCATGGGCAAACAAATAGCTTGTGATTCTATCTGGGTTTCGAACACAGAATCGGGCGGCGATTAGGGCAGCGATGGACTGACCCAAGATATGGGCCTTTTTCACATCAAGGAAATTAAGTAATGCTGCGAGGGTCTCTGAATATTCGTCAACATCAGGTGCAGACGACCCAAAACCGTCAGACCCTCCATAGCCCGGCATATCCCAGGCAATAACCCGATACTGATCGCACATTTGGTTTAGCTGTTCTTTCCAACTTTCTGAATTACCCCCAATACCATGTAATAAAACTAGAGTGTCTCCATCACCAGCTTCACGCCAAGCGACAGTTTTGCCCTCTAATAGTGTTTTTTGGAGAACTGGTATCGACACCGCGACTAAGCCACTGGTTCCCGTTCTTCAGGCGGTTTTGTATACATTGTCGCGACCCGGTCAAGCTCAGCAAGACACTCGGGGTCCCAATCTTGGCTAGGCGTCATATCCTTAGCCCATTGACCCTCAGTATCCTCACCTCGCATCACCATAGCTGAGGCCCCTGGAAACCCAGTTTCCTTAATCAAGGGCGAAACATAATGAATAGAGAGCCCAATACGCCGATCGTCTGACCGGTTTGGCGCCGACCCATGCACACAATCTTCTTTGTGAAAAGAAAACTGGCCGGCGTTCAGAATCATCGATTGAGCTTGAGATTCATCTACACCGACAATTGTCTGTCCCCGCGAAAGTAAATTGTCTTCAGACTTAAATTCTTTATGGTCATAAATCCCCTGATTATGAGTTCCTGGAAGGAACTCCATACAACCACTTTCCAAATTACTATCGGAAATAGCTAGCCACGCCGTCAATGTATCCGGCGGCTCTAATCCATAATAGGTCGAATCTTGATGCCAAGATACGAAGCCTGGGTCATGCGCCTCTTTCTGAAAAAAGCTGGAGCCCCAACACAAAATGTTTGGACCAATTATATCTTCGACTGCATCGAGTAGCGTTGGGTGGGATATGACATCACAAAGAAACTTAAAAGGTAGGTGTGCCTTAATTTTGCATCTCCGCTGAATTTGCATACCCATTTCAGCCTCTACATCTTCGACCTTGCGCCGCAAATCCGCCGCTTCTTCGGTTGTCAGTAAATCTATTGGTCCTACAAATCCATTTCGTTTATAGGCCTCGACCTGTTCCTGAGAGAGGTGTTTAGGCATCTTTATTCGCTCCGAGAAATATTTTGATTTTAATTTTGTCACGCTAACTGTTTGGAAAAGATTCCACAAGAAAGTCGGCTGGACGTTGTGCGGCCGATGTTTTATCTCTACTTGTCCTTGCTTAACATTAAAAAACAAGTAACGAACGAGAGTATTTTAAAATGGCTGACCCAGTAAAATCCAGTATCCAACGTAATCCGATCGCTTTTGGAGATTTAAGAGGTTGGATCGATGCGCTCCGCAAGGAAAATGAACTCGCCGAGATTGATGCAGAGGTAAACTGGGATGTCGAGCTTGGTAATATTATCCGTATGGGTCAGGGAACTGGTCATGGTCCCGCATTCTTGTTCAACAATATAAAAGATTACAACCAACCAAATGCTGTCTCTTCGCAAGTTTTTACGGGCGGACAGGGAAGTTATTCTCGCCTTGCTATGATGTTTGGTATGCCGCGCGATACACCTGTGCGTGATCTAGTTGAAATTTGTCGGACAATCTTTAATAAACAAATTACTCCCAACACGGTTAAGACCGGAGCGGTTAAAGAACATATCCTCAAAGGGGACGATATTGACTTGCTAAAGTTTCCAGTGCCGAAATGGAACCGTGGTGATGGTGGCCGATACATCCTCACCTATGCCGGGTGCGTCACCAAAGACCCCGACAGTGATGTCCACAATATAGGTATCTACCGTGGCATGGTTCTCGATAAAGACCGCATCGGTGTTCTGTTATGGCGGGCACAGGGATGGGGGACACATTATGCAAAGCACATGGAACGCGGCGACAAGATGCCTGTCGCATTCGTAATCGGTTGGGAACCCTCGATGGGCTTTACAGGCGGCGCGCCAATTCCAAGAGCAATTTCCGAATACGATATTATGGGCTCTATCCGCGGCAAACCCGTCGACTTAGTCGATTGTGAAACGGTACCTCTGCAAGTTCCCGCTGACGCTGAGATGGTCATCGAAGGGTGGATTTCGACTGATCCATCAACATTTGAGGCCGAAGGGCCTTATGCTGAATTTACCGGTTACTACGCACCTGACCGGTCACCCAAACATGTTGCACAAATAACCTGTATTACCCATCGGGAGAAACCAATACTCCGCGGCTGCGTAGAGGGAGCTATCCCCGGTAGCTATGGGGAAAATCCAATCATGAGTTCGATCCAACGTTCCGCAACGGCTTGGAATGCACTAGAATCAGCCGGCGTACCAGGCGTCGTCGATGTCTTTGGGATGCCCATTCAAGCTTGCGTAAATACCGTAGTCTCAATCAATCAAACTTATCGAGGGCAGGCCAAACAGGTAGCCGCTGCGCTTTGGGGAAATTCTGCATCGCACGTTCGTTATAAACACGTTACAGTCGTCGATGCAGATATAGACGTCCACGACTACGATGCAATTGATTGGGCAATGGCGTGGCGCTTCAATGCTGGCGAGGGTGATCTAGTCGTTTACCCCGAAAATTGGGGGGCTGGCTTGGATCCTAGCGTTAGGGCGCGTGACTCGAACGTCCATTTATTTGGAACTGGCAAGTGGCATCGTGTCTTGTATGACTGCACAATCAACCTGGACTATGAACCAGATTCTGAGGGTCGCCGATACCCACCAACTATTCACCCCGAGGAACCGGATGCGGAGGGGATTCGCAATCGCTGGGCGCAGCTTGGGCTAGATAGGTGGGCAGAGCCCCTTAAACCAACAAAGCCAAACCAAAGTTAGTTATTGTTAAGCGCCTCGCCGCTTTCAATTAAGTGTGATACAGATTTCAGTTGGTCTCGAAACCAAACGTGAAATGATAACAAATGAACCTAAAATTCAATTAGAGACAAAAGGTAAAAAACTAAAAATGGCAACAAAAGATAAAGATATAGACGTATTTGGCGGTGTTTCAAACAGACTGCAGCCTAATGCATATGGAGACCTTCGTGAATGGATTGAAGCATTACGCGTCGAGGGCGAACTCCAAGAAATTGAAGCCGAAGTGGATTGGGATTGTGAACTCGGTACGGTAGCACGCAAGGCGTTTGGCACCGGCAATGGACCGGCTTTACTGTTCAAGAATATTAGTGGTTATAACGGCCCCGAAACACGGTGCAGTCAGCTTTTTACAGGTGGCATGTCCAACTTCTCTCGAATCGCAATGACTCTTGGTCTCCCCAAAGACTCTTCCGTTACCGATATGGTTCAAGCGACGCGCTATTATCTGGGCCAGAGAGTTGCGCCAATCGATGTAGGCTCCGGTCCTGTCAAAGAAAACATCATTACCGGTGACGAGATCAATTTATATGATTTCCCAATTCCTAAGTGGCACCGTGAAGACGGCGGACGCTACATTAATACGTTCCAAGCTACGGTTACGATGGACCCAGACACTGGAGTTCATAACCTCGGTATCTATCGGGGCATGCTTGGCCAAAAAGACACCCTACCTGTTCTTTTGTGGCGCGCCCAAAATTGGGGTGTTCATTTCCAAAAATGGGCTGATCGAGGTATGAAAATGCCCGTTGCCCATGTCTACGGATGGGAACCGTGCCTGCCATATTGTGCTTCTGCACCGGTACCAACAGGCGTTTCTGAATATGATGTAATGGGTGCAATTAGAGGCAAGCCAGTCGAACTCGTCAAATGTGAAACGAGCGATATTATGGTCCCGGCGAGTGCCGAGATGGTTGTTGAAGGTTTTATTGATCCCGACCCAGCAACATTTGAAATGGAAGGGCCTTTTGGCGAATACACAGGCTACTTCGGCGGAGATCAAGGGCCAAAACATGTTACCAAGGTCACCGCGATCACCCATCGCGACCAGCCAATTTTTCGAGGTACGCTTGAGGGAACCCTGCCAAAAATGCTGAATGAAAATAGTATTATGAGTTCGGTACAACGCGCTGGCGTTGCCTGGAACGTTTTAGAACGTGCCGGGGTTCCTGGCGTTACGGACGTTCATTGCGCTCCCGCCAACAACGGCACAACGTTATTTATCCAACTAAATCAGACCTATCGTGGCCAAGCAAAACAAGCTGCAGCAGCTATTTGGGGTTCGAATGCTTCCCACCTACGCTACAAGCACATATGGGTCGTAGATCAGGATATCGACATTCATGATTATGCAGCGATTGACTGGGCATTTGCCTATCGTGTCAATGCAGACGAGGACGACATTGTATTTTTCCCAGGTTCATGGGGCTCCCTGCTCGATCCCTCTACTCGTTTAAAAGACCGCGACCCGATGCTGTATGGCACAGGAAAATGGTGCCGGGTGTTGATCGACGCGACCGTAAATCTGGATTTTGAACCGGAGGAACAATACAACGGTGAACGCTATCCAGCCATGGTTATCCCTCATGATGAAGACATGGAAAAGGCCAACGCTCGCTGGAAAGAATATGGTTTTGAGGATTAGAAATTTAGCAATTTCCTCAAAAACTGCCTTGAGTTCAGTATCCCTTTTCATCATGACTATGAGGTATAGACCCAGATAGAAGAGATCAAAAAAAGCGATATATCAGCTTATAGGATAGTTATTAATTCACTGGGCTTTATCTTTTAGTCTAAACTTTTAACTGCCTGTGATTTGGAAATTTCGACCGCATGAAGACTGGATTGAACTAATCAAAAATGTCACAATATTTTTGATATATTTAAGGTTTCGATATGGAAAAGCCAGAGCTGCCCGTTGCAAGTAGGTTTGTCGATCAAATTCGATCATTATATGCACAAAATTTTGATCCAGATATTCTCTGGCCCAAGATCAAAATCGCTATGGGTCCCCTACTCGCAGATCCAACGCTAAAAGAAAGCTCTAAGACATGGCCGCTAACCGTTGAGGGAGCGCCGAAAGTAAAGAACCTTCTATTCTATGAAGATTCAGATTATGGGTTTGTCTTTAATGCAACCGTGCGAAAGGCAAATTCTGTAACCAGTATTCATGATCATGGTGATGTGTGGACCCTATACGGTCTGATCGAGGGTCACGAAATTATGTATAGCTATGAACGGACTGATAACGCCCCACGTGATATTGGACCAGCACAGCTCAAACAAGTGGGATGCCGCTATATTGGACCTGGGGATGTGGACTCTGTACCACCGGGGAACATACATCAAGAACATGGGGGGACAGAAAACAGCATGGCCTTCATTGTAAGGGCACAGAAGGCGGGCACCTTCAAGCAACGAACCTACAATAAGGAAACTGGAGAGATAAAGCTTAACGACGGCCCAACATTAATCCCCCACAGACTTTGCTAACGGGAAGAATAGCATCTACTTGTACTGACAAATTAGAGTGGGACGATTCAGCTGACACCTAGCTTACCCCGCTGCGAGTCTCGTATTCTAACGCCGCATTTCAAAAAATTCCTGTAGCATCCTGCGAGATCTTAATTCGTCAATTCCGCCATAAACATCCGGACGGTGATGGCAGGTAGCCTGACTGAAGAAACGGGGGCCATTTTCAACTCCACCACTTTTAGGGTCGGATGCCCCAAAATATAGACGCCTTACACGTGCCATGGAAATGGCTGCCGCACACATCGCGCATGGTTCCAGGGTCACGTACAAATCACAATTAACGAGCCGTGCCCCACCATAATTTTTTGCTGCCTCCCTCAACGCAAGCATTTCTGCGTGAGCGGTAGCATCTTTAAATTCTTCCGTGCGATTGCCAGTGGCGGCAAGCACTCGATTACTTTGAGTGTCAACAATAACTGCACCGACCGGCACTTCCTTTCGCAGCGCCGCCTCCGCTGCCTCAGCAAGCGCAATTTCCATATATTTTTGCGACTGAGGGGGGGCTGATCCATTCATACGAACAGGATATAAAAGTTAACAAACACAATCACACCTTAACATTTTCCACCGATTTTTAAGGTTTATTTGACCATAGGAGGCATGTCTTCCAGAAGCCGACCATAGCCTTCGCGCGGTTCATTAATCGATAACCGTTTCTGAAATTCCCAGACCCGGGCTGTAACAGGGAAGACGATCGGGATACCGAGATCTTGCTCTAACATTGGAATAACTTCCAAAGCCTTCCAGCCAGTTCCCAACATATAAATGCCTTGTGCGCGCTTATTTTTCAAAGCCAATTTTTTAATAAAGGAATAAATTTCCTGAGAGGATAGGGTCTGGACTTTATTGAAAGGGACGTCAATTCCCTCCATACCCAAAACATCGAAACCCTCTTTTTTGAAATAG
>CAYZDH010000098.1:0-7101 GCA_964477025.1 uncultured Rhodospirillaceae bacterium
AAGGGACTTCCTTCCATGCGCAGCACTCAGGTTTCTGAAGACGGCAAATGTGATATGGGGAGACGGCGTTTGCGCCCCTGATAAGCTTTAGCAGAAGTATCACCAACACCTTCAAAGTCTATAATTTCGATCCCATTACCATCGGGATCATGAAAATATACGTGCCTCCCTGAAAAACTCCGATGCCCGGTATCTTCATAAAGCAAAATATCGACACCCTTATCTTCCAAATGTGAAATCGCCGCATTGAAATCCGCGCCATCAACCGTAAAGGCGTGATGTATCAAAGAGTCACCAGGTTTATTGGGACTTTGGTGATATCCAGTTTTTGAGAGAACAAAATAGTGTTCGCCTGCTCTCATAAATTCGGTCGTATCATTTTGGCTCCAGTATGTGCACCCGACTACATCCTCATAGAATTTACGAGACACTTCAAGGTCTGTAACCCCGATGGTAAAATGAAGAATACCCGTCGCACTTACTCTACGCGGTTCCTCATATTTAATGGTGTCAGCCCCCTCGAAGGCCTCACTCTTAAAACCAGACATGTTTTCACCTATGTAGTCGGTATACAGCTTCTAAATAATTATAGATCAAATAATTTGGAACTGGCATTCAAGGAGAAATCTCTTTTTCGATTTGTAAGGCAAGTGGTTTTGCCTCAGGAAACACTTCGGAAAGTGTTTTTGATTTGCCATTCGCCATCACCACACGGCAATGTTGACGACGCAAATTCCGTGCTTCTTGTACCCCACATGAATGCGCAATGGTTCCAACTTCTTTACGCATTGTTGTTACATAATTTTTAACTCTTTCTGCTTTATTATTAGGGTCAAGACCTTTTTGTAAGCGTTTGTCATGTGTCGTAACACCGGTGGGGCAGGTATTTTTATCGCATTGCAAAGCCTGAATGCATCCTAGGGCAAGCATAAAACCACGGCCGGAAACAACAAAATCTGCACCGGCGCATAACGCCCAAGCAACCTCCTCGGGTGTAATTAATTTACCAGATGAAATGACCTTTATCCGTCCCTTAAGGCCATGGCGTTTTAATGTATCAACGACCGTGGGCAAACTCTCCCTCACCGGCAACCCGACATAATCGAGGAGCGCCATAGGCGCGGCGCCTGTGCCTCCATCACCAGAGTCGATAGTGATAAAATCTGGTGCACTTTCAATTCCTCGATCATTAACAGCGGAAAAAAGATCATCAAGCCAGTCATAGCTGCCTATCACGCATTTTATTCCAACGGGTTTTCCACTCACCCTTCGGATACGATCAATCATACCTAAAAGTTCATCGATATTATTAATGTCTGGGTGTCGGTTAGGACTTATAGAATCTTGTCCTTGAGGGATACCGCGGATCGAAGCAATTTCTGCTGTCACCTTTTCTCCCGGCAAAATACCGCCTTTGCCCGGCTTTGCGCCTTGGCTCAACTTGATTTCTATCATCTTAACTTGCTGATGCGCAGCCAATTCTTCAAGTTTTTGATCTGAGAGATTGCCTTCAAAATCTCGAACGCCATATTTGGCGGTTCCCATTTGAAAAACAATGTCGCACCCACCCTCTAAATGATAGGGAGTTAGCCCTCCCTCTCCCGTATTTAGCCAACAACCTGCTGCTGCGGCCCCATTGGATAACGCTCTAACGGCCGGCTAGGAAATAGCACCAAAACTCAATCCAGAAATATTGAAGAATGAAGCAGTTGTGTAGGGTTTTTTACAATATGGCCCGACAGTAACCTCACCAGGATTTACGGCCTCAACTTCAAGGGTGGGAAAGGGACAGTTGCCGAATAATATAGTTCCTGGTGCCGTGATATCGCGTGTCGAACCAAAGGCAAGCTGCGTGCTGACGTTTTTTGCCGCACGATAAACCCAGGAACGTTGCGCGCGGTTAAAGGGCATCTCCTCGCGATCCATCGCAAAAAAATAATTACGAAAGAACTCTCCCATATACTCAAATAAGTATCGAAAGCGTCCAATGACCGGGAAATTGCGACGAACTGCCTGTTTGGTTTGAGTTACATCAATTATATAAAAAATCACAATTAGAATGATCACTGCACCTAGTGCAAACCCTATCAATGCAATCAAGATTGAGTTTGCCACTTGAATAAAGTCGAAAGTTTCGTTCACGCCCATGCTATTCATGATGCCTTTCCTTTTCCTTCAACTCTTGGCTCTAGTTCATACAAAATTTAATAAACCCACGTATGGGTCTGATAACAGCAAATTTGCTAGGGTGACATGCCCTTTTCTGATAGCTCCTTAAGAGCTTCCGGGGTTTTTTTTAGACCTTCGACCTTCATACCCCTCAAAATATTCGGTGCTTTTGTAAATTGGATATCATCATAGGGTACAACCTCGATACGATTTCCCCAGGGGTCACGAAAATTCATTCCGCGCTCAAGCAACTCAACGTTCATTTCTTCAAGCGCTTCTCTGACTGGTTCGCGATCGTCCACCACAAAACCAAAATGCCGGGCACCATCTGGCACCTGTGTTCTGCCGAGCCTAAGCTGAATAAATTGATCCCCTAAATCTATAAAAGCGTTGTGGTCATTGCGGCCGCGCAAGTTGAACTGAAATAAACGTCCATAAAATTTTAACGCCTCATCTAAATCGTCAACTTCAAGAACGACATGATTAATACCCAAAGCTTGTGCTTTCTTTTTCATGTTCCCTACCTTCATAATTGGGCACAGTTTAAATCTTTTCCAGTCTAAGCATAAATCTTATTGGTTTTGAGATATTTTCAGGGGAAACTACAGGCTAGCTAGAGCAAAGGGAATTCAAGATGCCCAAAGTATTAACCAAAAATCAGGTGAGCCAATTTAACCAAAATGGTTTCCTTTTTCCTATAGAGGCTTACACCCCTGAAGAAGCGGAGATCTTGCATGACAATTTTGCGGCTATGGAAAAACATCTTGGCCATGAACCACAGAAAAAATTCCGGGTTAAGGCTCACTTACCATTCCCCTGGCTATGTGACGTAGTTAGAAACGAGAAGCTAATTGATGCAATCGAAGATATTATCGGCCCAAACATCCTATGTTGGGGTGCGTCTTTTTTTACAAAAAAAGCAAACGACCCGCGCTTCGTGTCATGGCATACCGACAGTTTCTACTATGGCCTAAAACCCGCCGAAACAGTAACCGCATGGCTGGCTTTTAACGACGCGAATATAGAGTCAGGCTGCGTGCGATATATTCCAGGTACGCATAAAGGGCCACCAGCGGTGCATGAAATCAGAAAACACAGACATAATTTAGTCCAGCAAGGACAAACCGTTATTGATGTACCCGAAGATAAAGCGGTATTAGCCGAGGTCAAAGCTGGGCAGGTCGTGTTACACCATGAAAGTGTGGTGCACGGTTCAGGCCCCAACAACGCCAATCATCCTCGCGTAGGATTCTCAATTCACTATGTCGCCCCGCATGTCAAAGAAACTCGTTTCGATGGCGCTACAGCGATGTTGGTGAGAGGTAATAATGTGGGTGACAATTGGGGTATCGACCCAGAGCCCCGGCATGATTACGATCCTGAATGTATAAAATTCATGGAAGACACCCGCGCAAAATTCACAAATTCCACGGCTGAAAAAATTGCCGTTGGCGGACGGAGTTAACGAGATGACCGAAACAGCCTATGCAGCCGTGCTTATAGAAAAACGTAAATTTGAAACCCGCGAGGTGCCCATCCCCAACATCAATCCCGATGAAGGGATATTGAGAATTGAAGCAGCGGGTTTGTGCGGCACAGACTACGAACAATATGACGGCCATTTCATAGGAACGCCGCACGGCACATTACCAATTACCCCTGGTCATGAAATCTTTGGCTGGGTGGACCGCATTGGCGCCAACGCCGAAAAAAAATGGGGCGTTCAGGAAGGTGACCGCGTGATCGTTGAGACCTCAATCCCGTGCGGAGAATGTCTTGCCTGCGATGATGGACGGCCCATTTTTTGTGATGCTAATATGGGTTATGGTCTTCGTATGGGGTTTGATAATGAGCCACATTTGTGGGGCGGGTACGCCTCACACCTTTACCTCCACCCCAAGTCACGAATGCACAAAATCCCTGACCATATCCCAACCGACATTATGAGCCTAAACAACCCCCTCTCAAACGCGGTTCGTTGGGCTTGGGCTCGCCCCAACCATCGGGAAGGACAAACAATTGTTAATGAAGGGCCCGGACAAAGGGGCTTGGTGGCTACACTGGTCGCCAAGCAAATGGGTGCGGGGCAAATAATAGTGACGGGCACCCAAGCCGACGAATATCGGCTCAAAATCGCAAAAGAGCTGGGTGCGGACGCCACCATCAACGTCCAGGAAGAAGACCCTGTTGAGCGTGTCCATGAGCTTACCGGAGGCCGCAGAGCAGATATAGTTTTGGATGTTTCAATGGGGTCCACCGAACCTTTAATCCAAGGCGTTGAAATGCTTAAAAAGGGTGGCACCTTGGTTGTCGCCGGCGTAAAAACACACAATGCCCTCAATAATTTTTACAGTGACAAATTACTTTTCAATGAAATTTCAATGTTAGGCGTATTATCTTCAGACTGGGAAGACACCGCCCGTGCCGTCGAAATACTGACAGATAAATGGCAAGAACTTGGAAAGCTATGCACGCATAACTATACCCTTGGTGAAGCGGAAAAAGCGGTGCTGCTGCTTGGCCGAGAAATAAAGGATGGAGAAGAGCCAATTCATATCAACCTTGACACAACAGTGGCGCCATAAGGAAAAAATTATGAATGACAGACTTTCTATTCGCCTGGCCGCAGGATCTGGGCCGACCTTTGGTGTCGATGACCTTGCCTGTGCTGCAGCAACTTTTCTTGGTTGTTGGGAAGACGAAAACCTTAATGTTGCGTGGACGCCAGTTCATGGCGGTGTTGCTGCCATGCAGGCCGTCCTGGATGACGTCGTCGATGTTTCCTACGGTGGACTCGGTCCGGTATTAAAATTTCGATCTGAGGGACAGCCGGTACGCGTTATCGTCTCAATGGCGCGTGGGCTTGCTCAAAACCTCGTCACTCAAGAACGGTTTACAGACCCAGCCCAGCTAAAAAGCTGTTCGTGGGCCCTTGATGGCTTTGGAGCTTTGAGCCACCACATGGCGAGACTCCTTGTTGCAGCGCTAGATATTGAAGAGAGCGACATTGATTGGCAGGCTGTGGGTCCACCGCCCGAACGCATCGACAGACTTTTAAACGACACCATTGATGTTTCTCTTATCCGGGTAGAAGAAGCCAGTTCATTAAATCAAGACCCTAGCAACAAACTTCATACCCTGCTTGGGTTTGCTGAACTTAAACAACTAGTCCCAGTCCAACCCCACGGCGTTCTGGGAACTACGGAAACATACGAAAAAGAACACGCTGAAGAACTCAATCGCCTTACCCGTGGCATGATTAAAGCGTCACGCGCCCTCCATGATGACTTTGCGACCTTTCGAAAGGTTTATGACAACTACGTCACAATTCCGGTGCCGGAAGAGGATGTACAGACAATCTGGCAGCAAGAGCATGATACTGCTGGATTTGCTATAAATGGTGAGCTAACCAAAGGTCATTGGAAGGACGAAATGGAGCTATTCTATAAACTCAACCCCGACCTACCAAAAGTAACACGGGAAGAGGTTATAGCCGAAAACTTTGTTGCGGATGCGCTTGAAGTTGTCGGCATTGTTTCTGGCGAAGATGCCCCTGACTAATTGGCTCTAAAAACCAGTTTCAAAAAGAAACCCTAAAGCTGGGATGCTGTCCTCGACGCCGGCCAAACGAAGTGCCCGCCAGAGCGCCGCTTGATTGCTGGTGACTACTGGCTTTCCCAGCTCTTTTTCTAAGGCGTTAATGACATCAATACTGTGGATATTGGCACAGCTGATGAAATAGGCGTCCGCTTCGTCATTACGCATTGCCAAAACATTTTTAAACCAAAATTCTGGAGGCGTGCTGCAATAAATATCGCTACCACCGAGGCCCATTGCCCTATCAGAAACAATAGCTAAGCCAGCCTCTTTTAAAAATTTTAATTTTTTATCGTGTCCAACCTGCGGGGTCTCCGACACAAAAACTAAACTCTTCGCATCTAAAGCCCGAAAAGCCGCCAACAAAGAAGAAGCTGCTGAGGCCGCTGGCTTCCCCGTAAGATCTTCTATCGCAGAAATCACTTCGCGTTCTTTTTCGACACCGCCCGACATAGATGTACCGGTGCATTGAAGAACCGTCACATCACATTTTGAATCTCCAAGGAGCTCGGCCGCCAACAAAATTCTAGGCACCAACTCATCTAGGGGCGCCCTATGACGGTTGGTCATACCGATCCTATTAAAATGAGGAACAACATCATTCGGGCAATAAAACTGTATTTGGGGCTCAACCATGCGGTTAGAAGACGGTATTATAAAGCCAAGCCTAGCCCTTGGAATGATAGGTTCGAATTTGGTCATTAACCACCAAGTATTAATTTTCTTGTATTTTTTTCATAGATCACTTGGCGGTCTTCTTCGGTACAATTCAGACTTTCGATTACATTAATCGTATCGCGGATATTATCTTCTCCTCCACTAAGATCGTAGGGGGCATCAGTTGCGAAAAAGGAGTTCCCAGAGCCAAAAAAATCTAAGCCCGCTTGACTTTGCGCCTTAGCGCCAAACATCGCGGTATCGCCATAAAACATTTTAAAATAATCGAGCATGGGTTTTTCAAGGTCATCGGCAAAGGATGTTCCGTCAGCTGACGATGATGCATTCCTGGCTTCCCAAAGGGGCATCCGACCTTCGGCGTGCGGGATATATGCGCCCCAGTGATGGGCCATAACATGGAAGTCAGGAATTTTATCGAACATCCCGGAGCAAACCATTCGACACATCGCGGCCGTCGTCTCGTACGCCCAACCAACCCCCCAAAATATTTCGTAATGGGACTGATCTTCAGTTAGATAGTCAGCATGACTGGCTGGCCGCGTGGGATGAAGCCAGACACATTTCCCGCGCTCCGCAATCTTCGCAAAGATATCTCTAAACTCAGACGAGTCCAGCGGCTTAACATTTACGTTCGAGTGGATCTGAACTACTACTGCC
>CAYZDH010000098.1:7111-9122 GCA_964477025.1 uncultured Rhodospirillaceae bacterium
CCTGCAAATACGCGCCATTCCATCGTTTGCCACTCTAGCCAACTCAGGTGAATCTTCGGGCCCGGCAATCATGTCAAGCGGCGGCTGCGAAATAGAAATAATCTGTTGGTAATCATCAAACTTATCGATGACCTTCATTCGGGCATCCATATCATAAAGTTCTTCCATAGCTTTCCAGCGCTTCACAGAACGGGCTGGCATAAGCTTTTCCGCGGCCTCAAAGAACTCGGTGGGAAACACATGATTAAAAACATCAATTTTCATTACGCAACCTCACAAAACAATTCAGCAATTATTAGTGTTTTAATTCGATACCGCTAACTCTTCTGCCACAGTAAAGACAATATCAACAGCTAGGCATAGGCCAAAAGGTGCAATAGGCTCGACGGTCTCTCTTTTTGTTAAAATGGAGATCGTCATCGTGAACGCAGAAAAAACATTAGAATGCGATGTATTAGTAATCGGCGGTGGAGGGGCTGGCCTTGCGTCGGCCATCGAAGCCCGCGCGCTTGGCGTTGATGTCATTTTAATCGAAAAAAATTTTGAGCTTGGAGGAACAACGGCATGGTCAATAGGTTCTTTCTCAGCCACCCAGACACCTCACCAAATTTCCGATGGCATTGTTGATACGCCTGACGAGCATTACGAAGATATGCCAAAATTTTCTGGGCCGCTCGCCGACCGCGACAACCCATCTCTGAGGCGTATTTTCGTAGATAACGCCAACGACACATTTCGTTGGTTGATGTCTTTGGGCGTTGAATTCTTTGGCCCAATGCCAGAGCCTCCTCACCGAAAGCCACGGATGCACAATGTACTCCCCAATTCCGGAGCATATATTCATCACCTCGGAAAACATGCGAAGAAAATTGGTGTAAAAATCCACTGCAACAGTCGCGCCAATAAATTTTTGCTTGATCAGAATTGTGTTGTCGGCGCCCGCTGTGAAATGCCGGATGGCACCAAGAATATCCACGCTAAAGCCGTAGTACTTGCCAGCGGAGATTATGCCGCGAATGAAGACCTTAAAGCTAAATATATCTCACCAGAAGTCGCCAAGGTGGATGCAATGAACCCAACAGCTACCGGGGACGGACATGAAATGGCACTCCCACTCGGCGCAAGAGTGATCAATGGTGATGTCCTTTCCGGCCCGACGCTAAGGTTTATTCCCCCGCCCAGAGATTCTATTGATCGCAAGTTGCCACCATTTAAAATCATAACAAAGTTTATGCGCTTGGCCTTAAAATATCTTCCGGCTAGCACTTTACGGCCGTTCGTATTGGGATTCACAACGACTTCAATGGCGCCAGAGCTTGACCTCTTCTCGAGCGGCGCTCTTCTCATCAACAAAAATGGTAAATTGATAAATGAAAAGCCGGCAGAATTAGGTCTCGCGATTGCATCGGAACCCGACAAAATTGGTTATGTCATTATGGATAAAAATTTAGCTAAAAAATATTCTCAATGGCCGAATTTTATAGCTACAGCACCGGGCGTCTCTTATGCATATCTTGATGACTTCCGAAAAACGCGGCCCGATATTTTTCATAAGGCAGAGACAATAAGCGAACTTGCAAACTCGTTGAATCTATCAAGCGACGAGTTAGAAAATTCAATCCAAGCCCACAACCAATTTGGTGATATTAAAATCTTAAAACCGCCCTTCTATGCGCTAGGCCCGGCAAAAAGCTACGTTGTTCTGACCGATGGCGGCCTTGCCGTCGATGACGAGCACCGCCTTCTAGGTGAAAACAATACTCCAATCCCGGGAATTTTTGCGGCAGGCTCGGCGGGTCAAGGTGGCCTAATGCTTAAGGGACATGGACATCATATCGGCTGGGCCTTTACTTCGGGGCGCCTTGCTGGCAGAAACGCCGTCAAAGAAGCAAGAAATAATATGGCCCAACCATATTGAATCATCTGGAAAGCTCCGTTAGCGTCACTCGGGGTTTTATAACAAACACGCAGTTGGAGGTATTTTAATGAATTTTTTTTCTAAGTCAGTTTT
>CAYZDH010000098.1:9132-9507 GCA_964477025.1 uncultured Rhodospirillaceae bacterium
ACAAGGTAGCATTTTGACAGGCGCGGCAACATTAGGGTTCGCTGACATTCAAAATGCCTCGGCCGAAGGCTTCTACAAAGGCAAAACAATCAAGATGATTGTTCGGTCTGCACCAGGAGGCGGTTACGACTTTTATGGACGCTTGTTGGCGCGACATATGCCAAAGCACATTTCGGGCAATCCGAAAATGATCGTCATTAACATGCCTGGAGCGGGTGGCATTGTCGCTGCCAACTACATGGCTAAACGTGCGAAGAAAAACGGAACCGAAGTCGCCATTTTAACTCGAGAACTAGCCCTGTCACAACGGACCAGTGCAGTAGGGGTAAAATACGACCTCAAGAAACTAAGTGCCTTCGGAAGCGCAGCGTCTTC
>CAYZDH010000099.1:0-9476 GCA_964477025.1 uncultured Rhodospirillaceae bacterium
AGCTCCCCGTTGAGCCGCACCACCAATATGAAAGGTGCGCATAGTTAATTGTGTTCCGGGTTCACCAATAGACTGCGCTGCTATTATTCCAACTGCCTCTCCATTGTTTACGGGCGTACCACGAGCTAAATCTCGTCCATAGCACTGAGCGCAGATTCCCCCGACCGTATCTCATGTCAGAGCCGATCGAATTTGCTCGACCTCAATACCTGCATCATCAATCAGACCTAGTTTATCTTCCTCGATAATCGTACCAGCCTTGACGATAACTTCTCCGCCTACCGGGTGCACAATATTGACCAAGGGCACGCGGCCAAGAATTCGTTCACTTAAGGGGTCGATGACCTCTCCACCCTCAATAGCAGCCCTGACTGTAATACCGCGCTTGGTTTTACAATCATGTTCAATGATTGTGCAATCTTGCGCTACATCTACCAAACGTCGCGTCAAGTAACCCGAGTTAGCGGTCTTCAACGCAGTATCTGCGAGCCCCTTGCGGGCACCATGTGATGAATTGAAATATTCAAGCACCGAGAGGCCTTCCTTAAAATTGGAAATAATCGGTGTCTCAATGATCTCGCCGGATGGTTTAGCCATCAGACCGCGCATCCCAGCGAGTTGTTTCATCTGAGCGGCCGAACCACGCGCGCCTGAATCAGCCATCATAAAAACAGCATTGACCTGCTCACCTGGCTTGGGATTTGCAATTTCATTCATCATCTCATCTGCAACCTTATCGGTGCACTCAGACCAGACATCAATGACCTTATTATATTTTTCACCCTGGGTGATTAGGCCGTCGAGATACTGCTGCTCGTATTCCTTTACTTTTCCTTGGGCTTCATTGACTAAATTTTCCTTAGAAACCGGAATTATGAGATCATCCTTCCCAAAAGAAACACCACTTTTACAGGCATTTTTAAAACCAAGTGCCATCATGCGATCCGCAAAAATAACTGTCTCTTTCTGCCCACAATGACGATAAACTGTGTCAATAGCATTTGTGATTTGTTTTTTAGTCAGAAGACAATTCACAAGATCCAAACTTATGTTCTTGTTCCTAGGCAAAAGGTTCATCAACTTAACTCGACCAGCGGTCGTTTCAAGACGAATGGTCTTTAAATTACCATCCTCATCAACAGTCTCGACCCTTGCATGGATTTTACTATGGTGAGTAATAACGCCCTGATCCAAGGCCTGCTCAATCTCACCAATGTCCGCAAAGGCCATGCCATCGCCCGGCTGCTCATCAAGATCAAGGGTAAGGTAATAAAGACCCAGAACAATATCCTGCGATGGCACGATAATAGGCTTACCATTAGCCGGGCTCAGAATGTTGTTTGTCGACATCATCAGAACTCGTGCTTCAAGTTGAGCTTCTAATGACAACGGCACATGAACCGCCATTTGGTCACCATCAAAATCGGCGTTAAAGGCTGTGCATACCAGAGGGTGCAGCTGAATTGCTTTACCCTCTACGAGAACGGGTTCAAATGCTTGAATTCCCAGGCGATGCAAAGTTGGTGCCCGATTCAGCATTACTGGGTGCTCGCGGATAACCTCTTCAAGAATATCCCAAACCTCAGGGCGTTCTTTTTCAACAAGACGTTTCGCCGCCTTGATCGTACTTGCCATCCCATAGGTTTCAAGCCTTGAGTATATAAAGGGTTTAAATAGCTCCAGCGCCATCTTCTTTGGCAAGCCGCATTGATGTAGTAATAGTTCCGGACCGACAACAATGACAGAACGGCCCGAGTAATCTACACGTTTTCCAAGCAAGTTTTGACGGAACCTACCCTGCTTACCTTTGAGCATATCCGACAAAGATTTGAGCGGGCGCTTATTTGCTCCTGTAATCACCCGTCCGCGTCGACCATTGTCAAACAGGGCATCTACAGATTCCTGCAACATGCGTTTCTCGTTCCGAACGATAATATCTGGCGCACGAAGCTCCATTAAACGTTTCAGGCGGTTGTTCCGGTTGATGACCCGACGATAAAGGTCATTAAGATCTGACGTCGCAAATCGGCCACCGTCAAGTGGGACTAGAGGACGTAATTCAGGAGGAATAATTGGAATTACATCGAGGATCATCCATTCCGGACGCGCTCCCGAATTGATAAAAGCTTCGATAAGTTTTAAACGTTTAACGAGTTTTTTTCGCTTAGCTTCAGAACCAGTTTCCTTAAATTCAGTTCGAACTGTTTCAAGCTCGTCCTCAAGAACAATTTCGCCAAGCATCTTCTTGAGGGCTTCAGCACCGATCATAGCACTAAAATTATCGCTCCCAAACTCATCTTGCGCGTCCAAGTATTGTTCTTCAGTTAACAATTGGCGCTCTTCAAGAGTGGTCATTCCCGGCTCGACAACGACATAGTTTTCGAAATATAGAACTCGTTCGATATCTTTGAGCGTCATATCCATAAGGAGGCCAATGCGGCTCGGCAGAGACTTCAAAAACCAGATATGAGCAACCGGTGAGGCCATTTCGATGTGGCCCATCCTTTCGCGACGGACTTTACTGAGCGTAACTTCAACACCGCATTTCTCACAAATTATGCCACGGTATTTCATGCGCTTGTATTTACCACACAAACACTCATAATCTTTTATTGGGCCAAAAATGCGGGCACAGAAAAGACCATCTCGCTCTGGTTTAAAGGTCCGGTAATTAATTGTCTCCGGCTTCTTTATCTCCCCGAACGACCATGACCGGATGCGATCGGGACTAGCGATCGAGATACGAATCTTATCGAACGTTTCGGTTGTACTGACCTGGCCGAAAATGTTCATCAATTCATTCATTGAAACACTCCTGGTTTCCGCCCCAACAAGAGGGCCGTTATTTTAAATACAAGGCTAACTAATTTTGATAATTAATCAGGCCGTTTCGTTACGATTGAGCTCCACATTCAAACCAAGGGACTTAAGTTCCTTGACCAATACATTAAAGGACTCTGGAATACCTGCCTCAAAAGTATCGTCACCCCGGACAATAGCTTCATAGACTTTTGTTCGTCCTGAAACGTCATCTGATTTAACGGTCAGCATTTCCTGAAGCGTATAGGCTGCGCCATAGGCCTCCAAAGCCCAAACCTCCATTTCACCAAACCGCTGCCCCCCAAACTGCGCCTTACCACCCAGTGGCTGCTGGGTTACAAGACTGTAAGGTCCAATCGACCGCGCATGAATTTTATCATCCACCAAATGATGCAATTTCAACATATAAATATAGCCCACTGTTACCTTACGATCGAACTCTTCACCTGTTCGCCCGTCAAATAATGTAACTTGCCCAGAAGTCTCGAGACCTGCTGTTTCCAGCATTTTATTAATATCATCTTCCCTGGCTCCATCGAAAACAGGCGTAGCCATTGGTACTCCATTCCTCAGGTTACCGCCGAGCTCCAACACCTCGTTTTCGCTAAGAGTTGCGATATCATCATCATAAACTTCTTTCCCGTAGACCTCTTTTAGCTGCCCCTTTAATTTATCAAGCTTTCCATCTTGAACTATCGAATCCAGCATGTTGCCAATTTGCCGCCCTAGGCCAGAAGATGCCCAACCTAAATGTGTTTCAAGTATCTGCCCAACATTCATTCGAGAAGGGACACCAAGCGGATTTAAGACAACGTCAACGGGTGTCCCGTCTTCGCGATAAGGCATATCTTCCATAGGGACAATCTTTGAGATAACCCCTTTATTCCCGTGACGCCCTGCCATCTTATCTCCCGGCTGCAGCTTCCGCTTAACCGCGACAAAGACTTTAACCATCTTCATGACGCCTGGCAGCAGTTCATCGCCACCCTGGACCTTATCTACCTTATCATCGAAACGGGCTTGAAGACGTTTCTCGCTGCCTTCGAACTGCTTTCGCACGGCTTCTAAGCCAGCCATTACTTTATCGTTTTTAACTACAAACTGTGCAAGTTGGCGAGAATTAAATTCGTCGACAATCTGTTGGGTGATTCTTCCCCCTTCTTTGGCTTCCTTTGGGCCGCTGACAATTGTCTGATTAAGCAACAACTCTTTCAGATTCTGAGAAAAACTCCGTTCCAGTATAGCAAACTCATCATCTCGGTCCTTGGCGAGGCGTTCGATTTCTTCCCGTTCAATTGCCAGAGCACGTTCATCCTTATCGACGCCGCGTCTTGAAAAAACACGCACCTCAACAATTGTACCAGCGACACCAGGAGGTAACCGCAAAGAGGTATCACGAACGTCGGATGCTTTTTCACCAAAAATCGCCCGAAGTAGTTTTTCTTCCGGCGTCATTGGACTTTCGCCCTTCGGTGTAACCTTACCAACAAGAACGTCGCCAGGTTCTACTTCCGCCCCAATATAAACTATACCAGCTTCATCAAGGTTTTTAAGAGCTTCCTCACCGACATTAGGAATATCGCGAGTAACCTCTTCCTGACCTAGCTTTGTGTCCCGGGCCATAACCTCAAACTCTTCGATGTGGATTGATGTAAATACATCGTCACGCGCGATTCGTTCAGAGATCAGGATAGAATCCTCGAAGTTATAGCCGTGCCAGGCCATAAAGGCGACAAGCACGTTTCTACCAAGGGCTAGCTCGCCAAGCTCTGTCGAAGGACCGTCGGCAATAATATCGCCAGCCACGACCTGATCACCAACCCTCACCAGCGGACGCTGGTTGATACAAGTGTTCTGGTTGGAACGCTGAAATTTTCGAAGGTTATATATGTCAACGCCGGGCGAAGAGGATTCTGTATCTCCTATAGCTCGAACAACCATTCGGGTTGCATCAACTTGGTCGACGACACCCGTTCTTTTGGCCACAATTGTTGCACCCGAGCCACGGGCCACCGCTTCTTCCATGCCGGTTCCAACAAGTGGAGCTTCCGCTCTAACTAGGGGCACCGCTTGTCTCATCATATTTGATCCCATTAACGCGCGGTTAGCGTCATCATTTTCTAGGAATGGAATAAGTGCAGAAGCGACTGAGACCAACTGTTTTGGCGAAACGTCAATATAATCAATATCTTCTCGGCGAGCCATTGCAAACTCACCGCTAACACGACAGCTCACTAGGTCTTCAACAAAATTTCCTGTCTTATCCAAAGCGGCATTCGCCTGAGCCACCGTGTAGCGTCCTTCTTCAATAGCGGAAAGATATATGACGTCCTTCGTTACTTTGCCGTTATTGACAATCCGGTAAGGTGTTTCAATAAAGCCGTATTGATTTACCCGCGCATAGGTTGCGAGCGAATTAATTAGGCCAATATTAGGCCCTTCCGGCGTTTCTATCGGGCAAATACGCCCGTAATGCGTGGGGTGAACGTCCCGAACCTCGAACCCAGCACGTTCGCGTGTCAACCCGCCGGGCCCTAACGCCGACAATCGCCTTTTGTGGGTTATTTCACTGAGCGGGTTTGTCTGATCCATAAACTGAGAGAGCTGAGAGGAACCGAAAAATTCTCTGACCGCTGCAGCCGCTGGCTTTGCGTTAATTAAATCTTGAGGCATCACCGTATCAAGCTCAACAGAGCTCATCCGCTCTCGAATGGCGCGCTCCATCCGGAGCAAACCGATACGATATTGGTTTTCCATCAGCTCACCAACTGACCTTACACGCCGATTTCCAAGATGATCGATATCATCAATATCGCCGTGCCCATCCTTCAGACGAACCAACAATTTGATCACGGCGAGAATATCCTCTTTACGCAAAACTCGCAGGGTATCAACCGTTTCCAAATCCAAACGCGCATTCATTTTGACACGTCCAACAGCGGATAGATCATAACGTTCGCTGTCGAAGAACAGGCTGTTAAACATTGCCTCTGCGGTTTCAGGGGTCGGTGGTTCACCGGGGCGCATTACTCGATAAATATCCATCAGCGCTTCATTGCGCGTAGCGTTCTTATCAACTGCAAGCGTGTTTCGGATATATGGACCGACTGTCAAATGATCGATTGCAAGGAACGGTAATTCTTTTATACCTGCCTCGACTAGAACTTCCAAATTTTCTTCAGTAATTTCGTCGCCTGCCTCGACATAAATCTCTCCGGTTTTTTCGTTTATGATGTCTTGGGCGATATACTGACCGATTAGATCTTCGCTCTGGATGAGTTGTTCTTTCAAACCGTCGGCTTTGAGCTTGTTAGCAAGGCGTGGCGTTACCCGCGTACCAGCCTCTACCATAACTTTATTGCCCTTGGCGTTAATCAGATCATTGCTAATCTTCACGCCACCCTCATAAGCTTCAGGGTCAAAAGGTGCTTTCCAAGCGTCTTTAGTCTTCTTAAATTTCTTGGTTTGATAAAACTCTCCAAAAATTTCCTCGGTCGACATGCCATCCGCATCATCCGGGGATAAAATCTGTCCATCTCCCGAAAGCTCAAGCCGTTTTGCTTGTGTCTCCAAAGAATCCAAAGCCATCATCAGAGTCGTCACAGGCAATTTTCTGCGACGGTCAATCCGAACATAAACTAAATCCTTAGCGTCGAATTCAAAATCAAGCCAGGAACCTCGGTAAGGAATGACCCGCGCCGCAAAGAGGTATTTACCTGACGAATGAGTTTTGCCCTTATCATGGTCGTAAAATACACCCGGCGACCGATGCATCTGGGAAACTATAACCCGCTCAGTGCCATTGACTACAAACGTCCCATTATGTGTCATCAGGGGCAGGTCGCCCATGTAGACATCTTGTTCTTTAATATCGCGTACCGAACGTGCCCCGGTCTCTTCATCGACATCAAAAACTACGAGCCGCAAGGTAAGCTTTAGTGGAGCAGCAAATGTAACCCCCCGCTGCTGACATTCCTCAACATCATATTTCGGCGGTTCAAGTTCATATTTGACGAACTCAAGTGTGCCGTTCTCCGAAAAATCCTTAATCGGAAAAACAGATTCAAATACCGCCTGAAGACCGGAATCAGTCCTATCTGCAGTAGGCACATTAATCTGTAGGAAGCTATCGTAAGACGTTTTTTGAACCTCAATTAAGTTTGGCATTGGAGTAGCTTCATGAAGCCTACCAAAGCTTTTGCGGATACGTTTACGTTGAGTGAACGACTTGGCCATATAAACCTCTTAACCGCTAAGGGCGATCGTATACGCGGCACACCAGAGCACAATTAAGCTGTTGGAGAGCCGCAAAAATAGAAACAACTCCCGGAAAACTGCAGCATGGAACTGTCGCAGCACCTCCGGGAATCAACTTACAAAGCAACTGTGGCAACAGTCTATTTGAGCTCTACTGTTGCACCAGCTTCTTCAAGCTTACTTTTAATCTCATCTGCCTCATCTTTTGCAGCCCCTTCCTTGACAGGTTTTGGGACACCCTCGACGAGATCCTTGGCTTCTTTGAGGCCAAGTCCCGTAATCGCACGAACTTCTTTAATGACGTTAATTTTTTTCTCCCCAAAACTGGTGAGAACGACATCAAAAGAGACTTTTTCTTCCGAAGCTCCTGCGGCTTCACCGTCACCGGCAGCAGCCGCTACAGCAACAGGCGCAGCAGCAGAGACGCCCCACTTTTCTTCGAGCATCTTACTCAGCTCAGCTGCCTCCAGCACAGTCAGCGCCGACAAATCATCGACAATCTTCTCAAGATTGGTAGCCATTATATTCTCCTAAGTATCTTTGTGTTTCTATAACAAAAGTTGGGTTTAACCGGCTCACGCCGCCTCATTCTGCGCCGCGTGTGCAGAAACAACACGAGCAAGCTGACCGGCAGGCGCCTGCACTACGCCTGCAATTCTTGTTGCTGGCGTATTAAGCATACCTACAATCTTGCCACGCAATGCCTCAAGAGACGGAAGTTTTGCGAGGGTTTTGATCTCTGCTATGTCCACTGAATTTTCGAATAAACCACCACCAATGATCTCGAGTTTTTCGTTATCATCAGCGTACTCAACGGCGACTTTGGCCGCTGCGACCGGATCATCTGAATAAGCAATCGCGGTAGGTCCGGCAAACAACTCCGAGAGGTGATCAAATTTAGTATCCTGCAAAGCAAGACGCGTCAGTCGGTTTTTTGTGACTTTAAAACTGGCTCCCGACTCGCGCATACGACGACGAAGATCGGTCGATTCCGCAACGGTCAACCCACTTGGGCGGGTAACAATTACGAGATTGGCCGACCCGAAGACATCATTGAGCGAAGCAACCAGCTCTTCTTTTTGCATTCGGTCCACGCAAATTCTCCTTGCGTTTGTTTCGGCGCCGTACTCCAGGCGTCGAATCCGTTCACACTTTGTCCCATCAGCTAATCCAATGGGTCTATATAGCCTGCCCCAGAAGCTCAAGTCACATCCCGCAACACCACTTAGATGACACAGAAACGCCTGCACCCCTGTCTGTACAGGCAGGATAAATCCCGCTTTACTCTGGTTGGCTATTTAATATCAGCCTTCCAGACTCCTGTAGTCTCGGACAGATCGGAACTAGTGATACACTCCAGCTCCTTACGCAACTGCCGCTTTAGCTAAGCTAAAACAGCAGAATTCTAGTTAGCTCCTTTTTTCACTCGGCGAGAGCACTTGATATATCGAGTACGACTCCCGGGCCCATAGTCGAGCTCAACGAAATTCGTTTAATATAAGTTCCCTTTACCCCGCTTGGCCTTGCCTTGTTAACAGCATCTACAAGAGTACGAACATTTTCGAGTAGCGCTTCTTCGCTGAAGCTAGCCTTTCCAACACCAGCATGAACAATGCCAGCTTTTTCTACCCGATATTCAACCTGCCCCCCCTTGGCGCTTTTAATTGCTGCAGCAACATCTTGCGTGACAGAGCCAAGTTTAGGGTTTGGCATCATACCCCGTGGCCCAAGAATTTTACCCAACTTACCAACAACTGGCATCATATCAGGCGTAGCTATGCAACGATCGAAGTTGATTTTGCCCTTCTGCACCTCATCAGCCAAATCATCAGCACCAACAACATCAGCACCAGCAGCTTTCGCCTCTTCCGCTTTATCTCCTTTAGCAAAAACACCCACACGAATTGATTTACCAGTTCCATTTGGTAGATCAATCACACCACGAACATTTTGATCTGAGTGGCGCGGGTCGACGCCCAAATTCATAGATAATTCGATTGTCTCATCAAACTTAGCCCTAGCGTTTTCTTTAACAAGTTTAACTCCTGCAGCAATTTCGTATTGCTTAGATTTATCGATGGAATCTAATGCAGTAGCCATCCGCTTCCCTGATCTAGCCATATCTAGGCTCCCGTTACCTGAATACCCATCGAACGCGCCGTACCGGCAAGAATCTTTATCGCAGCATCAACGTCATTCGAATTAAGGTCATTCTTTTTCTGCTCGGCAATTTCACGCAGTTGATCCATCGAGACAGCTCCGACAACCTCACGTCCAGGTTCCATAGAGCCCTTATCAAGCCTGGCTGCCTTCCTTATAAAATAAGAAGCAGGAGGGCTTTTGGTTTCAAATGAAAATGAGCGATCCGCGTAGACGGTAATTACCGTCGGGATCGGCAC
>CAYZDH010000100.1:0-9383 GCA_964477025.1 uncultured Rhodospirillaceae bacterium
TTGGGGTTTTACGCAATCCTAGTTGGGTTGGCGCCATTGCCGTGGCAACAACAATTTTCGTATTGCAAACCCCTATATCGAATGTGCATGCCCAGGAGAGAGAAAAAGTAACCTCTTCTAAATCAGAGAAAGTAAAGAACAATAGCCAGAAGGCTCGGAAAGGAAATCGCAAGCGCAGAGGTGGAAAACGAAGAGGCCGTGGCGGACGCCGTGCAGCAACAGTTTTTGTAGATGCAGTTACCAAAGGTACTGCCACAGAAACTGTTGAGGTTTATGGTCGTGTCCTTGCCCGACAAACAGGCGTCGTGGCATCTCGAACACGCGGCGCAATTGACAGAGTGAGAGTCCAAGTTGGGGACCGCTTAAAAAAGGGTGATATCATAGCCACACTAGTCGCGAACATGCTCACTGCAGAACGCGCTCTTAAAGCAGCAGAATTAACCGAATTTTCTGCCAAAATTAAAACCGTAGGTGCACAACTCAGACTATCTGAGCAAGCCTTAGAACGACTAAAGCGTCTACGTAAATCAGCCGCATTCTCGGTTGCACGCTACCAGGACAAACTGCGCGACGTCGAGCGATTACGCAGCTCGCTAGTAGAAGCCAAAGCCAAGCAGGTTCAGGCTCGTGCTAGACTTCGCATGACTAACATTAACCTTAAAAATTCAAAAATATTGGCGCCATTCGATGGTGTAGTCACAAAGCGCGCAGTTGAGGCGGGCAATTACGTAAACGTCGGGTTGCCTGTAGTCACAATGCTCAACGAAAAATCCCTCGAAGTCGAAGCTGAGGTGCCAGCTAACCGTCTAGGTGGCCTCACCAACGGAACCGAAATTGAAGTGAAGCCTGAATTTGGAAAATCTTTCAAGGCCACCGTTCGTGCTATTGTGCCGGAAGAAAACGCTCTCTCAAGAACCCGCGCCGTTCGCTTCACGCCAAAATTTATTTCGTATGATCACACAATTGCGGCCAACCAAAGTGTTGTCCTCCACATCCCCTCTGGTGCTGCCAAGAAAGCAGTTACCGTTCACAAGGATGCGATTACGCAACGCCGAGGCCAACGAGTCGTATTTGTCATTAAGGAAACCCAGAAGGGTATGCGTGTTGACATGCGTCCCGTCACACTTGGCGATGCATTTGGTTTGCGGTTTGAGATCCTAGAAGGCCTAAAACCCGGCGATAGAGTAGTCATTCGTGGCAACGAACGTTTACGACCTCGCCAAAAGGTTAAGGTTGTGCAACCAGGGGATCGAAGGGGGAGACGTGGCTGGAATAAAAAACGCGGTCGCGGTGGCAAGAGTGGTTGGAAGGGTCGTAGGGGACGGGGTAAAGATGGAAAACGAGGGCCAAGAAGCCAACGCCGCGGCCCTAAATCAGTTCAGGGGGAGTAGGTAATGAAGCTTATTGAACTTGCTGTCCGTCGGCCCATTGCCATCCTTTCGATCGTGTTGATGGTTCTCCTGATGGGCTGGCTAGCACTGCAAATCATCCCAATTCAATTAACACCTGACGTACGCAAACCCCTAATTATGATCCAAACCTCATGGCCTGGCGCGTCACCCGCTGAAATTGAGCGCGAGATCGTTATTCCCCAAGAAGAAAAACTTAAAGGTCTGGAAGGTCTGGAGCGGATGGAATCGCGAGCACGCCGCGGACGAGGCACTATCTATCTTGAGTTCAATATTACAGCCGACCGCAATAGATCCATTCTCCTGATAAATAACCGTCTGCATCAGGTTAATGGGTTGCCCCAAGAAGCGGATGAACCAACGCTCAAGACACGAGATACAGACGCCAACCCTATCGCCTGGTTTTCGATCACTAAACTTCCAGGAAACTCAAAATCGATCCGGTCTTACGGCGACTTTCTGGATGATGTCGTGCGGGACCAGCTGGAACGCGTTAACGGCGTGGCTGCTGTCAATGTTCGTGGTGGAAATGAATCTGAGATTCGGATCATTGTCGACCCCAAACGTCTCGCACATTATCGGATAACTATCCCAGATGTGAATAACGCTTTGCGCGGCACAAATATGAGTATCTCCGCTGGAGAGGTAGATGAGGGTAAACGCGAATACAGGGTTAGAACCGAAAGTGAACTCAATACTGTCGCACGAGTTAAAGCAGTTGTTCTTCGCACGAAACGCCATGAAAGCACCGGTCGTGTTTTCCGTGTAACAGTTGGTGATATTGCCCATGTCGAGTTTGGGCATAAAAAACGCGATGCAAGGATACGTAATTTAGGTCAACCCGCTATTGCTGTTAGTGCCGTAAGGGACACCGGCGCGAATGTTATCGAAACGATGGAAGGGATCAAAAAAGTTGTTGACCGCCTGAACCGCGACGTTCTGCCAAAAGTCGGCCTCGTAATGAAGCAAGTCCACGACGACACCGTATATATCAAATCAGCGGTCCAACTAGTTACCCAGAACATATGGGTGGGCGGCACATTAGCAGCAATCATCCTATTACTGTTTTTAAGATCTTTTGGCGCAACAGCAGTAGTATCTTTGGCAATTCCCGTCTCAGTAATCGGCTCATTTGTTGCACTCGCCGCTTTGGGGAGGTCAATTAATGTAATTTCTCTTGCCGGAATTGCCTTTGCTGTTGGCATGGTCGTCGACGCGGCGATCGTTGTGCTTGAAAACATTTATCGCCACCGGGAAAAGGGAAGCCCAAAACTTGAAGGTGCCGTGCGAGGTGCAAGCGAAGTCTGGGGGGCAATTTTGGCTTCAGCCGTAACTACAATCGTTGTATTCGCGCCAATTCTAGTTATGGATCTTGTTGTTGGCCAACTATTTCGTGATATTGCTGTCGCGCTTTCGGTCGCTGTCCTTCTGTCGTTAATCGTTTCCATCACTGTAGTGCCGACACTAGCAAATAAGTTGCTGGGCGATAACACTCACGAAGTTTCTCACACACTGCGAATACCCTTAGTGGATATTTTCGCTAGAGGTTTAGTAAATTTTATTACAGGATTTACTCGGGTTGTAATCAACAACCGATTTGCCGGTATATTAGTCGTATTGGCCGTAACGGGATTAGCCGCAGCAGGTACCTATTTTTTCTTACCCAAACTTAGCTACCTTCCTGAGGGTAATCGAAATTTTATTATCGCTATTGCAAATCCGCCTCCAGGCTACAACTTAAAAACGTTAAATTCCATGGCTGGAAAAGTGGAGGGAAGCGTTCGGCGCTATTGGGCCAAAGATGGAGAAAAACCCAAAACCTGCGACCCATGGTACTCGCGAATTGGCTTTGGCTCGACAGATGGTTGGTTCCCGCTCCATATCAAAGAATGTAGTCTTGGCCCCGCAAAAATAGGACGATTTTGGTTCGTGGCTAGATCGAGTTCTACCTTCATGGGCGCCACCGCACTGGATCCAACACGTGCCCGCGAACTGGTCCCAATAATGCGGCGCGCTGTCTTCAGTGAACCTGGTACTTTTGGGTTTGCACGTCAAACATCTCTGTTTGGACGAGGCTTAGGTGGGTCGCGTATTATTGAACTAGATATTACCGGTCCCGATCTCGAAGACCTGATGGAGGTCGCTCGTAATGGGGTTGGGATTTTACGCCGCGTCATGCCACGCAGCGAAGGTTATCAAATAAGACCCAAACCTGGCCTCGAACTGGGCGCTCCAGAAGTCAGAGTCACTCCTAACCTTCTGCGCCTCGCCGATGTTGGACTGACCGCCCGTGATTTAGCACTTACCATCGATGCATCAAATGATGGTCTGCGTGCCACCGAAGTAACACGGGGCAGCAAACGCATTGACCTAACATTGAAGGGACCAAGTCAATCTACATCGACCCAGGGAATTGGTAACCTGCCTGTGGTCACCCGCACGGGACATATCCTGCCAGTGTCTGCTCTTGCAAATATTGATGTCACCGAAGGTCCTACACAAATTCGTCACCTTGAAAGGGTTCGGACTGTAACGCTTCAAATCCGGCCAAAAAACAATGTGGCGCTCGAAGAAGCTATTGCCAAAGTGCGTAATGAGGTTATGGCGCCACTAGAAGAACGTGGGCTGCCGGCGGGTGTGCGACTTACCATGTCCGGGACTGCGGATGAATTGAACAAAACTTGGGATGCAATGGTAATCAATCTACTTATTGCGATCGCTATTGTTTATCTCGTTATGGCAATCCTATATGAAAGTTTTATCTTTCCTTTAATCATCTTATTCTCTGTGCCATTGGCGACAGCAGGGGGCGTCGCGGGCTTATCGATCCTAAACATATACACTTTTCAAGCCCTTGATATGCTGACGGTGTTGGGCTTTGTAATATTGATCGGGACAGTAGTGAATAACGCAATATTGTTGGTGCACCAAACGCTTCATCATGTTCGCAGGGAAGCAATGGATGTTACTGAAGCGATTGCGGAAGCTACCCGAAATCGAATTCGCCCAATTTTTATGTCAACGATGACAACGGTGTTCGGTATGCTTCCACTAGTCGTAATACCGGGCGCTGGATCAGAACTTTATCGAGGACTTGGGTCGGTCGTCCTTGGAGGACTTTCTATGTCGGCAATTCTGACATTGCTAATCATTCCACCCTTACTATCATTCGCATCACCTTTACTCAGGCGTGAGCGGGGCTCCATGATGGATAGAGAGCCTGCAACCTCTGCTGCGGAATAAAATAGCTTTTAGAAAGCATCCAGTGGAATTTTTAAAAAGCGACCACCACTGGATTCCGGGGGCGGCAACTTTCCTGCCCGAATATTCACCTGAATAGCAGGTAAGATCAGTCTCGGCATAGATAATTTTGAGTCGCGCATCTCCCGAATGGCAATAAATTGTTCCTCTGTCTTTCCTCCCCCAACATGAATATTTTTATCACACTGTTCAGCCACCGTAGTTTGCCAAAAACAATCGCGAGATCCATCGCAGCCGTAATCATGGTTAAGAAATAAACGAGTTTCAGGTCGTAGTGCCATAATTTTTTGGAGTGATTTATAGAGCCCGGCGGCGCTACCACCCGGGAAATCGCATCGAGCGGTACCCGAATCCGGCATGAAAAACGTATCGCCGGTAAAGGCACAATCTCCCATAACATATGTTGCGCATGCCGGCGTATGACCGGGAGTATGAATAACCTGCGTCTCAATATTGCCAATTGAGAATTTGTCATTATCAGCAAATAGCCTGTCAAACTGAGAGCCATCCGGCACAAACTCATCACCTAAGTTATAGATTGCCCCGAAGGTTTTTTGGACTTCAACAACACCTAAACTAATACCAATTTTACCTCCAAGTTTTTCTTTTAAGTAATAGGAGGCTGTCAGGTGATCTGCGTGGACATGTGTTTCCAATAACCATTCTACGATTAAATCCTCGCATTTGACATAGTCCGCAATCTCGTCAGCTGAACGCGTTGCCACACCCCCCGCAGCAAGATCAAAATTAAGTACAGGGTCAATAATTGCGCAGGCCCGAGCACCCGCTTCGTATACAAGGTAAGTGACGTTGTTTGTGTCTTTATCAAAAAAGGATTTTATAGATAAATTCATGATTCAAACATTTTTTGTCTAACCCACTCGATCACAGCATGGACTTTTTTATAATGCAAAGTTAAGTGAGATATTTATCTATAAAATTTTGTTAATTTGACGGCAGCCGCGATCTCTTTTAACAAAGCAACTTGAAATAGGAGCATTTCGTTTATGACCCGCGGCTACTTCGACCCCATCGAAAAGATCGACACTTCGCCGACAGTCTCGGACGAAATCAAACACACCACCTGTTATATGTGCGCCTGTCGGTGCGGCATCAAAGTACACATGAAGGATGGTGGAATCCGATATATCGAAGGTAACAAGGATCACCCTGTAAATAAGGGCGTTCTCTGCGCCAAAGGTTCTGCTGGGATTATGAATCATTATTCACCAGCACGGCTGACCAAACCACTTAAACGGGTTGGTGATCGCGGCAGGGCTGAGTTTAAGGAGATCGAATGGGACGAAGCGCTCGACATCGCCAGCACGTGGCTTGGTGACATCCGCAAATCCGACCCCCGTAAACTCGCATTCTTCACCGGCCGAGATCAAAGCCAGGCCCTGACTGGCTGGTGGGCTAGCCAGTTCGGCACCCCCAACCACGCGGCTCATGGCGGTTTCTGCTCAGTCAATATGGCGGCCGGCGGTATATACACCATCGGTGGATCGTTTTGGGAGTTTGGCGAACCCGATTGGGATCTTACCAAATACATGTTGATGTTTGGCGTCGCCGAAGACCATGACAGCAATCCAATCAAAGCTGGCCTGTCGAAGCTAAAAAAGAACGGGGCTAAATTCGTATCGATGAACCCTATCCGCACCGGGTATTCCGCTATCGCTGATGAGTGGATTGGTATCCGCCCCGGTACCGACGGTAAGTTTGTCTTGGCCTTAGTACACGAGTTGCTAAAAGCGGACCAAATAGATCTAGATTATATCGTCCGATACACCAATCTTCCATGGCTGGTTATCCAGAACCCGGGCGAGGCCGATGACGGGCTATTCGTGCGCGGCATCGATGGAGAACCAATTTGCTGGGACACCGGTACAAATCAAGCCGCTGATGCACGGTTGGCTGGCGTTTCCCCTGCTTTGACCGGTACCTACACCATAGAAAATGGGCAAAAGGCGTTTCCGGCATTCGCGTTGATGGCCGAACGCTATCTAGATGATAGCTATTCTCCCGAGGTGGCCGAGAAGGAGACTGGGGTACCCGCACAAACCATACGCCGGATTGCTGCCGAAATCGCCGATGTCGCCTTTAAACAACAAATCGAAATCGATCAGCCATGGACCGATTGGGCTGGACGGCAGCACGATAAGATGATCGGGCGACCAGTCTCAATGCATGCGATGCGTGGTATCTCCGCTCACTCAAACGGCTTTCACACATGTAGGGCGATCCATCTTTTGCAAATCCTTTTAGGAAGTATTGATTGCCCAGGAGGCTTTCGATACAAGCCGCCTTTTCCAAAGGCCGCACCGCCGCCATTAAAACCCACAGGAAAATCTGACCAGATTGCGCCAAATTCGCCGATGCCAGGTCCGCCGCTTGGATTTCCCGCAGGTCCGGAGGACCTACTCGTCGAAAAAGATGGAACACCACGGCGGATAGATCATGCATTTTCATGGGAAGCACCAATAGCTGCCCACGGTATGATGCACATGGTCATTACCAATGCCCATAATCAAGACCCATACCCCGTCGATTTACTCTTTATGTATATGGCTAATATGAGCTGGAATTCATCGATGAATACGGCGGGTACAAAGGAGATGCTCACTGCCAAAGATGAAAAAACTGGCGAGTACCGGATCCCAAAAATCATGTATTCAGACGCCTATTTTTCGGAAATGGTTGCCTATGCAGATTTAGTTTTGCCGGACACTACCTATCTTGAACGCTGGGATTGCATCTCACTTCTCGATCGCCCGATCTGCAGCGCCGAGAGTGCAGCAGACTCTATTCGCCAACCCGTCGTAGAACCCGACCGAGATGTTCGTCCATTTCAAAGTGTTCTGATCGATCTCGGTTCGCGTATTGGGTTGCCTGGTTTAACTAATGAGGACGGCAGTGCAAAGTACCCCGGCGGCTATCCTGATTACCTCGTCAATCATGAGCGAGCGCCAGGAATTGGGTCACTTGCTGGCTGGCGCGGCGAAGACGGTAATAGTCACGGTACCGGCTCACCAAATAAAAATCAGCTCGATAAATATGTTGAAAATGGTTGCTTCTGGGAGCACGAGCTCCCACCGGAGCAACACTATTTTAAACACGCCAATCGCGATTATCTCGATTATGCAGCGTCAGCTGGGTTTATAGGCGCTGCCAACCAAATCATCCTGCAAGTATACTCTGAGCCTTTGCAGAAATTTAGGCTCGCTGCCAAGGGTCATGGCTCCATCCAACCCCCCGATCAGCATCGCAAACGGATCGAAACATACTTCGACCCCATGCCGATCTGGTATCCACCCTTTGAGGGTGAAGCCTTAGACACAACTGAATATCCGTTGCATGCCCTCACCCAGCGCCCAATGGCGATGTACCATAGCTGGGGCTCACAAAATGCTTGGTTACGCCAAATTCATAGTACCAACCCGCTCTATATTAATCGCATTACAGCCCAAGCACATGACATCGAAGATGGTGACTGGGTTTGGGTCATAAGCCATCACAATCGAGTTAAAGCACAAGCAAAACTTATGGAGGGGGTTAACAGCGACACGGTATGGACATGGAATGCCATAGGAAAACAAAAAGGTGCCTGGAACCTCGATCCTGATGCGCCGGAAGCCAAAACCGGATTTCTGCTCAACCACGTAATTTCTGAGCTTCTACCACCAAAAGGCGACGGTTTCCGTTATGCAAATTCAGACCCTGTTACGGGTCAAGCAGCCTGGTATGATTTACGCGTTCGTATTGAAAAATGTGGCGCCGAAGAAATCGCCCAAAGTGAACCGCAGTTCGATATTTTGGAAACGCCAGAAGCCCTACCAAAGCGGCCAACTATCTTGCGCTATGGCCGTATGTACTCGCGCGCCTTTAAACGAGATGAGAACAAATGACTCAGATACCCGTGAGCACAACTGGCAAAAAACTTGGTCTAGTCATAGACCTTGATATTTGTGTTGGCTGTCATGCCTGTGCGGTAAACTGCAAGGAATGGAATACTAGCGGCCACTCGGCCCCCCTGCCAGATACAGATCCTTTTGGTGCAAATGCTGATGGGGTTTGGTTCAATAGGGTCCATACTTTTGAATGTGGCGATGGCGCTGATAGCCGAACTGTCCATTTCCCCCGCTCTTGCCTGCATTGTGAACAACCAGCCTGCGTTGAAGTCTGTCCGACAGGTGCATCATACAAACGGGCAGAAGATGGCATTGTCCTTGTCAACGAAGATATTTGCATTGGCTGCAAGCTATGCAGTTGGGCCTGTCCCTACGGTGCGCGCGAATATGATGGCGATGCGGGCGTGATGAAGAAATGTACCCTTTGTATTGACAGAATTTATAACGAGAACCTCGAAGAGGAAGACCGTGTGCCAGCCTGCGTCTCTACTTGTCCCGCAAATGCCCGTCACTTTGGCGATCTTGGCGACCCCAATTCCGATGTCTCCCGGATGGTGGAGGATCGTGGCGGGTACGATCTGATGCCCGAACTTCAATACCAACCGGTCAATAAATACCTACCGCCGCGGCCCAAAAGCGCTGGACAGAATGACGGACCCCGACAGCTTAAGCCAATTGAACCAAACTCGAATAGCGAAGAGGCTGGTGGCCTATTCCGCTGGCTCGATAAAGTTCTCACACGTTAGGTCGGGAAATAGCTAGTCATGCATCCATCTTATTCCGTTATAATTTTTACAACCTTTTC
>CAYZDH010000101.1:0-9350 GCA_964477025.1 uncultured Rhodospirillaceae bacterium
TCGCCGAAGCTGCATCGAAAAACAAACCAATATTATTGTCAATTGGTTACGCGGCCTGCCATTGGTGCCACGTGATGGCTCATGAAAGTTTTGAAAACAAAACTATCGCAGCAAAACTGAATGATCTTTTTGTCAACATCAAGGTTGATCGGGAAGAACGCCCAGACCTCGACACAATTTATCAGCATGCCCTGCAGGCCCTAGGCCGCAACGGGGGCTGGCCACTCACCATGTTCCTGACCCCCAAGGGTGAGCCGTTTTGGGGGGGCACCTATTTTCCACCAGAGCCGCAAAACGGGAGCCCGGGTTTCCCTGATGTTTTAAACACAATTAATGAGTACTGGTCAGAAAATCAGGACGCAATAAGCCAAAACGTTTCAACTTTAAAGGGCTCTTTGTCTCAACTCAGCGTCTCCGAACGGGGCCAAGAAATCGACTTAGAAACCATTGAGAGAGCCGCCAGACGTCTCGCCCAGGAGTACGATACAGTTAATGGAGGGATAGGAGCCCCGCCCAAGTTTCCTAATCCCTCCGTATTGGAGCTTTTATTGAAAACATCTAAGCGATGCGGCCGAGAAGAGCTCAAAAGTATAGTTGTCCTTACTTTAGAAAAAATGTCGCAGGGCGGCATATTCGATCATCTCGGAGGCGGTTATGCGCGCTACTCAACCGATGCAATATGGCTTGCACCTCACTTCGAAAAAATGCTTTACGACAACGCACAAATTCTCGACCTCTTAACCTGGATCTGGCAAGAAACCAAAACCCCCCTATTCCGACGCCGAGCCCAGGAAACAGCCGCCTGGGTTTTACGAGAAATGGTTACCCCGGAAGGGGGGTTCGCCGCAACGCTCGATGCCGACAGCGAGGGGGAAGAAGGAAAATTCTATGTGTGGGACCAATCCCAAATTACCAGCACCCTGGGGTTGAAGGCCCCTCTTTTTATAGAAGCCTACGACGTCCGAGCGACCGGCAACTGGGAGGGGAAAAACATCCTTAACCGGACAAACAATGGCCGTGTATATTCTTCCAAGGAAGAACAAATTTTAAGCCAATGCCGCAAGCAATTATTGTTTGAGCGCGACAAACGGATCCGACCGGGCTGGGACGACAAAGTGCTTGCCGACTGGAACGGGCTTATGATTTCTGCGCTAGCCCATGCCAGCGCTGTCTTCAATGAACCGTCTTGGGTTTCCGCGGCCGAAGTCGCGTTTAATTTTGTGAATAGGATCATGAACGAAAAAGGTACGCTTTACCACGCCTATCGGGACGGCAAGGTCAATCATGCCGCAACACTCGACGACTATGCGGGCATGATTCGGGCGGGATTGACGTTATACGAGATCACCGGAGCACAAAATTATATCAGGGCCGCAGAACAATGGACCACCACAGCCTCCGCTCAATTTTGGGATAAAGAGGGCGAAGGTTATTTTTATACCGCCGATGATGCAGAAGCCCTTATCGTAAGAACGAAGTCCGCGTCAGATGCCGCCACACCAAGCAGCAATAGCGTTATGGTCGCCAACCTTTCTCGGCTTTATTTCCTGACAGGGAATACCGAATATAGGGTCCGCGCTAATCAAGTTATCACGGCATTCTCCGGTGAGCTTGCTAAGAATTTTTTTCCATACGCGACATTGATGAACTCCGCGGAGTTTCTACAATGTGCTGTCCAGGTATCTATCATTGGCCTGCGCAATGATCCGGAGTGCCAGGCTCTTCTGGACGCCATTTATCAAACCAATATTGTAAACAAGGTTGTTTCTGTCATTCCACCAGATGGAGACTTTCCCACAACCCATCCCGCCTATGGGAAAAAACAAAAAGATAATTCAGCTACCGCATTTGTATGTGTAGGGAAAACCTGCTCGCTTCCCATTACAGATGCAGCCAGTTTGTCCGCTCGGCTTGCGGATCCAGTCTAAGATTTGAACATGCCAGAACTCGTCTTTAACTCACCAGTTGGTTTATTAGCCCTTGTTGCATCCGGTCGCGCTATCACTTCCCTAGAATGGCGGAAGGCCGCATCAAACCAAAAGACAAAAACCCTGCTTTTAGTAAAAAAAGAGTTAACCCAGTATTTCAGCGGGGAATTAACAGAATTCACTGTGCCATTAGACCCCTCAGGAACAGCGTTTCAAAGAAGGGTTTGGAAGACAATTGTGGAAATTCCATTCGGGGAACGAAGGACCTATAGAGACATAGCCAATACCCTCAATTCCTCCCCACGAGCGGTGGGTGGCGCTTGTGGTCGCAACCCAATCCCAATAATTGTACCTTGCCATCGAGTTGTTGGAAGTAGCGGTAGCCTTACTGGCTATACCGGAGCCGATGGAATAAATACAAAATCATTTTTACTCGAACATGAGAGCCGCGCCACTTCCCAGTTAGGACGATAGAATCAAATGTCAATTAGTTCAGAAATAAATGAAAAATTAGATCAATGCTTCACAGTTTTAATCCTAGACAACGAAGTAACCCTCGACGCCTTTGTTACTGAACCAGCCCTGAAATGGTTGCGCCTCGTAAACTCCGGCGGCGCATATACAACGCCGCACCAATACCCTACGCGCCTTACGAAGCGGGAATCCGACCGCGAGGAAATGAACTGGGACAAGGTTGACCTCGGCCACCTACAAGCGGAGATAACCTCCCTAGACAACAGCATTGATCTTATCGCAATTGGCAACAACGCATCCCAAGGTTTACCGCTAGCAAAAGCCCTTCCAGCAACCCTTCGAAAAAACAACGCCGCAATCATTTATGGCGCCTCCTTGCCAGAGCAATCAATATACCGTGGCCTAGGGTATCAAAATTTTTGGCCCCGCGAAAAACTTATAGCAAGTACCCAGCCCCTAGCCAAAAAAGACAAAGGGGAGATTGGGCTTGCCTTTATCAACACAATTGAGCACAACGATCAAAACTACCACGCTCCTTGGCCCTCTAACTAAAAGCTGTCTTTTCGATGACATCTCAGCCTCACCACAGTAAGCTGCGCCTAATTTTTTGTAATAAACTTAACGAAAACAGAAAGGGTTAAAATGGCTGAAATAACAATAGAGGGCGCCGACGGTAGTTTTAACGCCTATATCGCCAAACCAGAAACAGGGTCCGGGCCCGGCCTGGTCGTCATACAAGAAATTTTTGGGGTGAATCAGGTGATGCGCGATCTTTGTGATAGCTATGCTGCACAAGGTTATGTTGCGACCTGTCCAGATCTATTTTGGCGGATTGAGCCGGGCATCCAAATCACCGACAAAACAGAGGAAGAATGGAACCAGGCTTTTGAATATATGAATAAGTTCCTTCCCGATTTTGAGAAGGGACAAGCCGATCTTCAGGCGACAGTTTCTCACCTTCGAAACCTAAAAAACTGCTCGGGCAAGGTCGGGTGTGTGGGTTATTGTCTTGGCGGCAGCCTTGCATATTCAATGGCTTGTATGTCGGATGCCGACGCCTCCGTTGGATACTATCCGGTCCAGATCGATGACTATCTTCCCTATGCTGAACACGTCAAAAACCCGGCCATGTTTCATGTCGCAGAAAATGATGGATTTTGTCCACCAGAATCCCAGGCTGCCATAGCTGACGCATTTTCTAATAATGGAAACCTTACACTTTTCACCTATCCTGGCGTCGATCACGCGTTCGCTAGAATCGGTGGGGGTAATTATGACCAAGCCTCCGCGGACTTAGCTAACAGCCGCACCGCAGACCTGTTTAAATCTGCATTGAACTAATCCCCATCTAGGGCCGGTGTTTTCTGTTTTAGCGTCCAACAAACATAAATCGGAGCAAAAATTTTGACCCATGCCATCCGTATTCATAAAACAGGCCCTGCCTCCGTTCTTAAATGGCAAAGGGTAGACGCAGCAAAACCTAAAAAAAACGAAGTCCTCATTCGGAACACTGCCGTTGGCTTAAATTTTATTGATACCTATCATCGCAAGGGGCTCTATCCCATCCCCACCCCGTTTATACCCGGCGTAGAAGGTGCTGGCGTCGTGGAAGAGGTCGGCGCGGGCGTAACAAGACTAAAAGCAGGAGATCGGGTTGCTTATTGTTCTGACCCACTTGGTTCCTATGCCGAACGAAGGACTTTCCCCGCTGACCGGGCAATTAAAATCCCCAACGGAATTTCAGATGACCAGGGGGCCTCTATGATGCTAAAGGGCCTCACAGCGGCAATGCTACTAAAGCGAATTCATCTTCCCGGCGCAGGCGACAAGGTATTAATTCATGCCGCGGCAGGAGGCGTCGGCCTCATTCTTTGTCAGTGGGCAAAGTATTTGGGGGCGACCGTTATTGGAACCGTAAGCTCCCGCAAAAAGGCATCCCTTGCTCGAAAAAATGGTTGTGATCACCCTATCATCTATACGGAGAAAGATTTTGTACAACAAGTCCGCCGCCTAACAAAGGGCGAGGGTGTACCTGTTGTTTACGATGGTGTTGGGAAAACTACTTATCCGGCATCCCTTGATTGCCTTCAATCTCGAGGGATGTGGATTACTTACGGGAACGCCTCTGGACCCGTTCCTCCAGTGCCCCCCCTGACGCTTCTGCAAAAAGGATCGCTCTTTATGACCCGACCAATGTTAAATCACTATATCGCAACAAACGAGGATCTAGCGTCCTTAGCCCGCGAACTTTTCAGCGCGGTCCGCAAGGGGGCCGTAAAAATTCAAGTGAACCAGCGTTATGCCCTCAAGGACGCAGCCAAAGCCCACAGAGATCTAGAGCAACGGAAAACAACGGGGTCAACGGTCCTAATTCCATAACCCTGTTCTTTAACGCTGATCTTTACTGATTCATAGAATCAAAGAAGTCCGCATTATTTTTTGTAGCTTTCATTTTTTCGAGCAAGAACTCCATGGCGTCTACAGTCCCCATCGGATTAAGGATGCGCCGAAGTACCCACATCTTGGACAAGTCGCCTTTTTCAATAAGAAGCTCTTCTTTTCGAGTGCCGGACTTAGCAATATCCATAGACGGGAACGTCCGTTTATCGGCGAGCTTTCGGTCTAAAACAATTTCACTGTTTCCGGTTCCTTTAAACTCTTCAAAAATAACCTCATCCATTCGAGACCCCGTATCAATTAGTGCGGTTGCAATAATTGACAGAGACCCGCCCCCCTCGATATTTCTTGCTGCGCCGAAAAAACGCTTAGGCCGCTGTAGAGCGTTGGAGTCTACGCCGCCGGTTAACACTTTGCCGGACGACGGCACAACCGTGTTGTAAGCCCGGGCTAGGCGGGTAATGGAATCGAGGAGGATAACGACATCCAGCCCATGCTCTACAAGCCGCTTGGCCTTTTCAATCACCATGTCAGCGACCTGAACATGACGAGTCGCCGGCTCATCGAATGTCGAGCTGATGACCTCTCCATCTACAGACCGCTGCATGTCTGTCACCTCTTCGGGGCGCTCATCAATCAACAAAACTATTAAATAAACGCCCTTATTGTTCTCGGTAATTGCGTGTGCTATCGACTGCAACATCATGGTTTTCCCGGTGCGCGGCGGAGCAACAATCAACGCACGCTGACCTTTGCCTAGTGGCGCAGTTAAATCAACGATGCGTGTCGTTAAATCCTTATTTTTTGGATTGTCATGATCCAGGATAAATTTTTCTTCCGGATAGAGCGGTGTAAGATTGTCGAAATTAATTCTATGCCGCACTTTTTCGGGATCTTCAAAGTTAATCTTGTTAACCTTGAGCAGGGCAAAATACCGTTCGCCGTCTTTCGGGGAACGAATTTCGCCCTCTACTGTGTCGCCGGTCCGCAGACTAAATCTTCGTATTTGGCTGGGTGAAACATATATATCGTCCGGCCCGGGTAAATAATTTGCTTCTGGCGCCCTCAAAAACCCAAAACCATCTTGCAAGACCTCAAGGACCCCATCTCCGGAGATCACCACTTCGTTTTCTGCTAGCCGTTTCAAAATCGCAAACATCATTTCTTGTTTGCGCATCGTCGATGCGTTTTCGATTTCTAGCTCCTCTGCAAAGTTCAGAAGGTCTGCAGGGGATTTTTTCTTAAGTTCTTGTAAATTCATGGGGTTCTATAGAATTCTATCAGTGAAAATTAATTGGGGTTAATAAAAATTAGTGGTTAACATGACACCTTGGCAGCGAGGGCGGGTATCATTTTATGAAATGTTAGGAAGAGCGCTTGTAATTACAGCTGGAGGGACCTGAAGCGGTTGCTTAGCCTATTCGCCTTGCGCTGTCAATTGCGTTCGGGTGGGTTCATTCACTAACGTTTCAGCCCCCCGGCCTTACAACAACGAGAATAACAGCGCCAACCATTAGAAACGTTGGTATTTCGTTGGCTATTCGAAAGGTTTTAGCCGGGATAATGTTTTGGTCCAACTCAAAGTTTTTTCGCCAAAGGGAAAAAATCCATTGGGTTACCAATAAAATTAAGACGAGCACCAACTTCAAATAAATCCACCACGCGCCCCAATCTATTACACCAGGTGTTATTAGCAGCACGCCCCCAAACAAAAGGCTTGCAAACATTGAAGGGTGAATTATAGCAAAAAAAAGTCGTCGCTCCATTACCTTAAAGGTCTCGGACTTATCTGAGCCAATCTGAGCGCTACAGTGATAAACGAAGAGCCGCGGCAGATAGAGCATACCGGCCATCCATGCCATTACTGAAATAATGTGAAGGGCCTTGGTCCAGGGATACAACAGCACTAGCCAGTCCATCCTCATAATACCCTATAAAAGAGGGCAAGCGATACATTGTCTATCACATAGCTCGCCCCCCACGTTAATATACCTCCCGCTTTGATTGCCGGCCCTCTTTACCATTGCTGCTAATCCCCTAATGAAGCCCGGGTTAGTGCCAACTGTTGGTATTCGAATATAGTCAGAAGCGCCATTTTTGAGAGCGAGCTCACGATATTCTATATCAAGCTCCACCAGAGTTTCTGAGTGTTCCGAAACAAAGGCTACGGGAACAACCATTATAACTTTTCCTTGGTTTGCCGCGTCTAAAATTACTGTGTCAGTATAAGGCTTTAGCCATTCAACCGGCCCAACGCGGCTTTGGTAACAAGTTACATAATCTAAATTAGGGATATCCAGATCATCTACAATGGCTGTCACCGTTTTTTCAACATGCGTTTGGTATGGGTCTCCCGCCGCAACGAACTTTTTCGGAATGCCGTGCGCCGAAAATAAAATTTTTAGATCAGTTTGTGGAATTCCGGGTTTTTCGATCTCTTCTCGGATGGCATGAGCAGTAGTTTCAATAAAGTTTTTATCTTTTGGGTAACAACAGACCGCTGAAGTCGGGATATTTATTTTTTTCTCTTCTATAATTGCATTCCATGCACGCAAAAATGACTCAGTAGTCGATGTCGAAAATTGGGGATAGAGCGGCAATAGAACAATATTGTTTGGGGCGAACTCTTCTACCTTATTTAGGCATTCTTCAGCAAAAGGGTGCCAATAACGCATGGCGACAAAGACACGATATTCTGCACTTTTTTCATCTCCCAACGCTTTTTCAAGGGCGCGCGCTTGCTTTTCCGTCTCTCCAAGAATTGGCGATTTTCCGCCAATTTGTTCATAGATCTTCTTTGCGGTGGGCGCCCTGCGGTTGGAGATAAGTTTTGCTAAAATCCATCGTATTGGCGCTTTTTGGCGAAGAATCAACGGATCGTTAAACAAGTTGAATAAAAATGGTTTAACGGACTCCAGTTTGTCTGGGCCACCGAGATTATAAATAACAACTGCCGTCCGCTGCATTAGCGCCTTAGCCCCGCCACTCAGCGATGAATTCGCATAAATCAAATACATGTTGTATGGGTGTAGATGGAAGAACACCGTGTCCAAGATTAAAAACAAAGGGTTTTCTATTAAAAGCGTCCAAAATTCGTGCTGTCTCTTCGCGCATAACTTTGCCACCTGCGAGGAGATAAACAGGGTCCAGATTTCCTTGCACCGTAACCTTTGACTGCAGTGATGCTTTCGCCCAACCTAAGGAAACTGTTTGATCTAAACTGACCGCGGAAACCCCCTCTATTTCTGCAATCCTAATATATCGTTCGCCTGCTAACCGTGGAAATACAATTATTGGGATACTTGGGTGCTTTCCCTTTACGCCAGAAACAATGCGCTCAATTGGCTTCAGACACCATCGATCAAATTCGTTTTCTGGTAAAATCCCTGCCCAACTATCGAAAATTTGTATTGTGTCCGCCCCAGATTCAATCTGAGCAATCAGGTGTTCAGTAATAGCGCCCACGAGTATATTGATCAGCTTCTCAAATTGTTCTGGAACCGAAAAAGCCCAACATTTAGTTTTCAAGAAATCCCGGCTCGTACCACCTTCGATCATATATGTAGCAATTGTCCAGGGTGCTCCCGCAAAACCAATAAGAGCCGTCTCTTTTGGTAGCTCTTCACGCGTAATTTGAAGAGCCTTATATACCGGACTAAGGCGATCAATAATGTTTTCGCTATTGAGGCTGTTCAGATCATTGACATCTTTGAGGGATTCTAAAATGGGTCCAATACCTTCTTGGAATGATACAGGTTGACCCAATGCATCTGGGATTACGAGAATATCTGAAAATATAATTGCTGCATCAAAACCAAATCGATTTATAGGCTGCAAAGTCACCTCTGCTGCTAAACTTGGTGAATAACAAAGGTCGAGAAATGAGCCGGTGGATTTCCGCAACTTGCGATATTCCGGTAAATACCTACCAGCTTGACGCATCAACCAAACAGGAGGGGTTTTGGCAACTTTTCCGTTGAGTGCTTTGATAAGAGCGGGCTGAGAACGGGGCAAAATGGTTAATCCAGGTTAGTTAATGCCGTCGGACTAACTACTACTATACTATATATTAAAAGGTTGTAGTTGTAGTAGTAAGAAGGAAAATGGGGATTATTATTAATATCTAAACAATACACAGCAACCCTGTTTGTTGATAACGCTATAATAAAATGTGGATAAAGTAGTTATTAAGCTAAACCCCTTGTAGAAGCACTGTTTTTTGGGATTAATTTTTTCCTAAATTGATGTTAATAAAAGTATTTATGGTAATAGATGAGTTTTCCCAATCGGGAATATCTATATCCACAACCAGGTTCGCTGTTAAAAAAATGAGGACAAAACTTTTCAAACGGCCGCACCTGTGCAAAACCCACGTTTTATCCCCAAAAACATGAAAGCACCCAAGGAGTTTTCAACAACAGACCTTGAAGGGTTTTATGCGCTAATGGTTCAGGCGCCGCATGGCATAAAATTTTGTGCTACCGTGTAATACAACCAATTGAAGAGATGCGGGATGGATAAGATAATTCTTGCTTCAAGCAGCAAAACACG